>NZ_JBFTZN010000104.1:0-17540 GCF_056406775.1 Allobosea sp. P1_A7 | reverse complement strand
CTTCATCACCACCGAGGAACGCACCGCGCTCTCGTTCCTGACGAAACCCTTCGCAGACCACGCCAACAGGATCTTCAAGGAGAGGTGAGGCGACCGGGACACGTCTCCGCTCAAGCGCCGCGATCACTAGCCATGCGCGCGCATCGAGGCCGGAAACGTCATGCTGAAACGCGTGCCGGCGCCTTTGGTACTGACGACCGCAATCAGGCCGTGATGCATGGCCACGATGCTTTTCGTGATCGACAGTCCAAGGCCGAGCCGTCGCTCGGAGCTCGATCGGGAGCGGTCGCCGCGGAAGAAGCGATCGAAGACGTAGGGCAGGTCCTCAGCCTCGATGCCGTCGCCGCCATCGGCGACGGCGACGACCACGCTGTCGCCGTCGCGATGGGCTGTGATGTCGATGAACTGGCCAGGTGGCGTATGCGACAGGGCGTTGCTCAAGAGATTGCTCAAGGCTCGCCTGAGCAGCATGGCGTGGCCCACGATCACGAGCTCGGGATCGGTTCTGATCTGGAGCTCGATGCCCTTCTCCTGGGCCAGCGCCGAATAGAACTCGTGCACGTTTGCGATTTCTTCGGCGAGGCGCACGGGCTCCATCTGAAGCTGGACCTCGTCGCTGTCCGCCCTGGCCAGAAAGAGAAGATTGTCGACGATCTGCGCCATCGTCTGCATGTCGTCTCGCGTGTTCTCCAGAACGTCGCGATAGGAGGCCTCGTCGCGCGATTTCGAGAGCGCCACCTCGACATTCAGCAGCATGCGATTGATGGGGCTGCGCAGTTCATGGGCGACGTTGTCGGCATATTGCCGGAGACGCGAATAGGCGCCCTCGAGCCGGTCGAGCATATGGTTGAATTCCAGGCCGAGATGGGCCAACTCCGTCGGCAGGCCGGCCGTGACGAGGCGCTCATTCGCCGTCGCGCGCTCGATGCTCGCGGTTGCGTGGATCACGCGCCGCAGCGGCGAGAGCTGTCGCCGGATGATGAACCAGCCCACCAGGGCGCATAATGCGCCGGACAGCAGGATCACCGTAACGAGCACGTCCCTGAAGCGGTCGATCGCCATGTCATCGAGTGTCGTATCCATGGCGACCTGGACGACGGTGTCCTTTGGCCAGCCTTCCGCCTGCAGCGGCACAAGCGCGCTGTGCGCCCGAAACCTGAAGCCGTTTTCAGTAATGGTTTCATAATGGGGCGTTGCACCGGGGGCTGGCGTCTGGAAGCGCGTGGCCGGTAGCCGCTTGTCCATGTCCGGTGTCGTCAGCACCAGGTCCGGAAGATTCGTCAACACACGGATCAGAACCTGGCGGGGCCCATCGGCTGCCTCGCTCAGCTCGTGCGCGATCATGGCGGTGTCGGGCTTGGACGTCTGCAGGAGAGACCGTATTTCGATGAGGTGCTGCTCGAGAACCTGATCCTCCGTCCACTGCACGGTCGCGCGGACGGCATCGTACAGGACGAAGGCGGCCACCAGGACCAAAGTGAAGGCCGAGGCGCAGAACCAGGCCGTCAGGCGGCCTGCGATCGATGCCGGCACGCAGCGGCTCAGCAGGCTACTGGATGACATAGCCGCGCCCGCGGATGGTGTGGATCAGCTTGCGGGGAAAGGGGTCGTCGATCTTCTGTCGCAGGCGGCGGATGTTGACGTCCACGACATTGCTGTCGCAGTCGAACATCATGTCCCAGACCTTGTCGGCAATGAAGGTTCGAGACAGCACATCGCCGCGATGGCGCAGGAGCAGTTCGAGCAGCAGGATTTCCTTGGGCGAAACCGGGATCGGCGTGCCGCCGCGAGTGACCTTGTGGCGCTGGGGATCGACCTTCAGATCATCGAATTGCAGGATTTCGGCAGGAAGGGAACTGGCCCGGCGCAAGACTGTCCGGACGCGTGCAAGGAGTTCCGCGAAGGCGAATGGCTTTGTCAGGTAATCGTCAGCGCCCAGAGTCAGGCCCTTGACGCGCTTTTCGATCGCATCCTGCGCCGTCAGCATCAGGATCGGCATGCGCTGGTCGGCCTGCTTCAATACCTGCAGCACCTGCCAGCCATCCATGCCGGGCAGGTTCACGTCGAGGATGACGATATCGTAGCGTCCACCCGGGGCTTCCGTGACGGCGTCCAGGCCGTCATGGACCATGTCGGCGACAAAGCCTTCCTCGATGAAGGCCTTGCGCAGGATCGCCGCGGTGCGGACGTCATCTTCGACGATCAGGAGTTTCAACTGTGCGCAGCCCTCCTGTGCACTCCTGAAGGCTGGCGAAGACGCTGCCGCGGCCCATTGCGAAATGCTACGCCACTGTAGCACAAAATGAACCGCGCGCTTTACGAACTTTGGGAGTGGTTAGTCTCGTCGTTCGCCTGCGAAAACCATGCGCTTGCCTCAGGGCCGCACTGCGCGGCTTGAAAGCGCAGTTCTGGGGCAGAATAAAGCCTCCTCTTCGGTCCTCGCGAAAATGACAGTTCTGTTAACTGGGCGTCATCGATGCGTCATTTCGCGTTCGCTAGCCTGCAATTCATAGCCAGGTGCCTGTGTCGCGTGCGTACTGAAGTCATTCTGATCAAGCCGCAGTTTGTATTCTAGCGGCGTTCGCCGGCAATCAGAACTTCAGCCACACTCTGACCAAAAGCATTTTCACGCTTGAGGAGGTATTCCTTGGAATCTTGGTATATATGGTAATCTTGCGAGATGAATTTATAAGTAAAATTCGCTATATTATGATATTAAAATGAAATTGCACATCAGTAATAGACAATATTGCTTCGGGGTAATAAATCTATGGGGGCATGGTCATGGCGGACCGATCGATCGCTATAGTCGATGATCACCCGATGTTGATGGAGGGGATCGCTGCGTTTCTGAAGCAACGGGGCGGTTTCGCGCTCGCCGCGACCGGGAATGCTGCGGACGATATCGTCTCTATCACCTGCACCCATCAGCCCGATGATATGATCGTCGATCTGGGCATGGCAGGGGATGTTTTCAAGGCGATTGCGGAGGCATCCAGGATCTCCCCCAAGACGAAGATCATCGTGTTCACGGCCTCGGCCAGCACGGATGATGCGATCGGGGCCCTTGATGCCGGGGCGAAGGGCTATGTCCTGAAAGGCGGCCCGGGAGACGACCTCATTCAGGCCCTTCAATGCGCGCAGCGGAACGATGTCTATGTCAGTCCCTCGTTCGCGACCAAGCTGATCTGCGCCTTGAAGGACAAGGCGCTCGAACGACAGAAGCCGGCCTGCAACAGGCTCAGCGTCCGCGAGGAGCAGATCGTCAGGCTCCTGCTTTGCGGGATGATGAACAGCGAGATCGCGCGCGAGCTTTCGCTCAGCAACAAGACCGTAAAGAGCCACATGACCACGCTGATGGCCAAGCTGAACGCCCATAATCGCCTGGAGGCGCTCATCGCCGCGCAGAAGCTGGTTGCTGCGTCGAGCATCCCGGCCAGCCGATTCCGCCTGTGAAGGACGTCGGGTCCGACCGGCTTTACCAAGGCTGACCGGGTTGGGGCGTCGCGGAAACCCATACCTACCCATCGGTGGCCGATGTGAAGCCTGATGCCCTGCTGCCGATCCGAGGCGGCAGCGCATGGCGCAGGGCGGAGCGACGATTTCGGATCGGAATTCTGGCGACGCGGTTCGACCTGATCCCCGATCTACCAGGGGCGGGCAATCACAGGCTGGCGCCTGATGAGACGTCAGCTTGCGAACCGGAATCGAAGAGGCAGGATCGCCCGTTGCGGGCCTGGCTCGTCGCCTTCATCATGCGCTCCGACAACGGGAGCAGCACTGAACATGGTCGATCGAGCGCTCTACGATGATCCTCTGGTCAGCGTTGCCTATGGCAAACTGCGATCCCGACCAGGGCGTCCCAATGAGGTTATCGAGCAGCCCGCGCTCCTATCGCTGATGCCTCCGCTTCAAGGAAAGGATGTCGTTGACCTGGGTTGCGGTACCGGCGGCTTGGCACGATTGGCTCTCGGACAAGACGTGCGTTCGGTGAAGGCCTTCGACGCTTCGGAGCAGATGATCCAAGAGGCGATCAAGCTCGGTGGCGACGCTCGTGCGCATTACGAGATAAGCCGGATTGAGGATGTCGAGCTTCCCGATCGCAGCGCTGATGTCGTCGTTAGCGGACTTGCTCTGCACTACATCCATGACTTCGTGACACTGTCGATACGTGTCAGAGGGTGGTTGAGAGAAGGAGGAAGCTTCATTTTCTCTGTTGAGCACCCGATTATGACGTGCGCCTCCCGGCAATGGGCCGAGGCGGCTGACGGCACCCGGCAGCATTGGCCGGTGGATCGCTATCTTGATGAGGGACCGCGGCTTGTACGCTGGCTCGGTGCCGACACGCCAAGGGAACATCGTACCGTCGCCAGCTACGTAAATGCCCTGATCGACGCTGGCTTGATCATCCATCGGCTCATCGAACCTGGGCCCGATCCTGCTTCATTGCAGCAATGGCCGAAGCTGGCTGACCATGTCCGGCGCCCAACGTTTCTGATCATTCGAGCTGATCATCCGGTGGCCTGACGCGGTCCGGCCTGCCGCAAAAGTATCCACCACTGGTGCGGCCGAACCCGGGTTCACGCAGGGCTGCGCGGAGCCGATCGCTCCAGGAAGCCATGGGTCTCGGAACGCCCTGTCTCCGCAAAGCCATGCCTGAGATAGAGCGAGCGAACCGGGTTCCAGTGGAGGTGTTCCAGCCGCACGGGCAGGGCAAGCGCGTCCGCGAGCGCAAGGCAATGACGCAGAATGGCCGTGCCCGAGCCCTGTCCGTGAAAGGCCGGCAGGAGATAGAATTCGCCGAACCGGACATGATCCGGCATCACCATCAGGGATAGCGTCCCGATCGACTGGCCGGCGCGCCTGATCAGGAAGAACGGCTTGTCCTCGACGCGGCGCTGGTGAAGGCCCCGTTGGAATGCCTCGTCCCAGGGCCAGCGGCGACGGATATGAGGCCCCATCGCTTCGCGCTTGGCCTCGAAGGCGAAGTCGCTGGCCTCCTGGGTCCGGGGCAGGCGCGGAAAGGCGTAGTCAGGCGGAAGATCGGGCAGGTCCATGAGGCTGAAGCCTAGCGCTATTTCAGGGTTGTCTGGAGTGGGTGATCCTGCCTTTTGCCGGGCGTCAGGGAGATACTGACGCGTTGGTGGCCGATGTGAAGCCCGACGCCGTGTTGCCGATCCGAGGCGGCAGCGCATGATGCAGGGGTGAGCGACGGTTTCAGATCGGAATTCTGCCGCGAAGCTTTGCCTGAGGACGCTGCTCATCTGATCCTGGCGTAACTGAAACAGTCCCGTGGCTCGTCGCTGATGTTCGGATGAACGGTCCAAAGTCGGAGAAGGGCTTCGCGCTTGAGCCCTGCCTTCTCCATCACCCGGGCCGAGCCAAGGTTGGCGGCGCGCTCCCGGAAGCCAGGGGTCGACGCCGCGTCTAACGCTCCGGCTTGCGTTCCGGCGATCGCCATTCGCGACCGATGGTCCGCCGCCGTGTCGCAGAATTCGCCCAGTATTCGACACCCCGTCAGCTGGTGCGGACCTATAACATGGTATGGTTCACCCTATCCTCAGACCCAATCGACCGCTTGGACAGCTCAACCTAGCGTCGTCGATACCGTGAATGGAACGGTGGTCAGTAGGAGACAGACATGAGCCTGGACATCGCCTCACGCCCCGCCAAGCCGGGGCCCGAAGAGTTGGTGCCGTCGCGCTACGCCGTACGGATCGGCGAGATTGACGTGCTGGTGGTCAGCGACGGGGTGCTGCCGCTTCCCACCAAGATGCTGKGACACAACGCCGAGCCGGCCGCGCGGGCAGCCTGGCTGAACGACATGTTCCTGCCGCCCGACGCTTTCGACTGGTCGCTGAACGTGGTCGTGGTCCGCAGTGGCAGCCAGACTATCCTCATCGACGCCGGGCTGGGCCTGGACCCGAACCTGAACCTGCCGCGGGCCGGGCAGCTGGTCAGGCGACTGGAGGCGGCCGGCATCGATCTCGCGTCGGTCACCGACGTGGTGCTGACCCATATGCACATGGACCATATCGGCGGGCTCCTCGTCGACGGGGTGAAGGACCGGCTGCGTCCGGACCTGCGGATCCATGTGGCGGCCGCCGAGGTGAAGTTTTGGGAGGCGCCCGACTTCACACACGTCAACATGCCGGCGGGTTTCCCGGATGCGCTTCGGTCGGCCGCCAAGCGGTTCGCGGAAGATTACCGTGAGCAGTTGCGGCCGTTCGATGAGAAGCACGAGGTGGCGCCAGGCGTAGTCGTCCATCGCACCGGCGGCCACACGCCCGGGCACAGCGTCGTCCGCCTGGCATCCGGCGCAGATCGCCTGACATTCGCCGGAGATGCCGTTTTCGCGGTCGGGTTCGACCACCCCGACTGGCACAACGGTTTCGAACACGACCCCGAGGAGGCGGCCCGCGTTCGTGTCCGCCTTTTGACGGAGCTCGCCGCGACCGGCGAGCAGCTGGTGGCCACTCACCTGCCGTTCCCCTCTGTCGGCCGCGTGGCGGTCGAGGGGGATGCCTTCCGCTTCGTCCCGGTCTTCTGGGACTACTGACCACCTTTTGGGGTGGGGCCGAACCAGGGTGTGCAGCCTTCAAGCCCATGCCCGGTTTGGCCGACGAGCCCGGCCTCGATGAGGCCGTTCGCACTTAGGGCCTATCGAACGGCGTGCCGCATGGACGGCCGCGAAAGGAGACATCTCATGAAAATCGTCATTATCGGTGGCACCGGACTGATCGGATCGAAGACCGCGGAGCGACTGCGCAAGAAGGGGCACGAGGTCATTGCGGCCGCCCCCAATACCGGCGTCAATACGATCACCGGGGAAGGTCTGGCGGAGGCCCTCAAGGCGACCGAGGTCGTGATCGACCTCGCGAACTCACCGTCCTTCGAGGACAAGGCCGTGCTCGAATTCTTCCAGGTTTCGGGCAGGAACCTGATGGCTGCGGCAAGGCAAGCCGGCGTGAAGCACCATGTCGCGCTTTCCATCGTCGGCGCCGACCGGCTGCCCGATAGCGGCTATCTCCGCGCCAAGGTCGCGCAGGAAAAGATCGTCAGGGAATCCGGCATTCCCTACACGATCCTGCGGTCCACGCAGTTCCTGGAATTCCTCGGCGGCATCGCCCAGGCCGGCACGGTCGGCGACACGACCCGTCTGTCGACGGGCAATCTGCAGCCGATCGCGTCCGACGATGTCGCCGATTTCGTGGCGGAGGCCGCTCTGGCCGCCCCAGCCAATGGCATCATCGAAATCGCCGGCCCGGAGCGCGCGCGGCTTTGCGATTTCGTCGCGCGTTACCTCAAGGCGATCGGAGACAGCCGCGCCGTCGTTGCAGATCCGGAAGCCCAGTATTTCGGGACCAGATTGGAGGACGGTTCACTCGTCTCCGACGATGAGCCCCGCCTCGGCCGCATCGACTTCGATCGCTGGTTCGCGACAGCGCCGCGAAAGTAACCACCTGCGCATGGGCCTCATCTGAGACGGCCCGGTGCCTGAACCATGAAAGGACTCTGGATATGATCAAGTTGTTAGGGTCTGCGGTCGTGTTGACGGCCCTCCTGTCGGGGCCGGCCCTTGCGCATGACACGCCCGGTGGCGGAAAGGGCGCAAAGGTCACGTTGGTCTATGACCACGTCCTGCCGAACGTGCCCGGCAAGAGCATGAAGGGCGTTCTCGTGGAATACGCTCCGGGCGGCTTTTCGGAGGGCCACACCCATCCGACCTCCGCCTTCATCTACGCGACCGTCCTCGAAGGGGTGATCCGCAGTCAGGTCAATGATGGCCCCGTCAAAGACTATCGGGCCGGCGAAAGCTTTTCGGAGCTGCCGGGAGACCGCCACGGCGTCAGCGAGAATGCCAGCAAGACGCAACCCGCAAAGCTCCTCGCGGTCTTCGTGGTCGATACCGCCCAGCAGGAGCTGACATTCCCGCTCAAGAAATAGAGGGACAGGCCAGGTGGACGATCCGGTTTCCCGATCCGGTTGCACGATCCGGGCGCCCGATCCGGTGCCTGGCCGTCCTTCGACATGACCAACCGCTATCGGTGAATCCCCCATGTTCGGTGATGACCACTTCCTGTCGCTTGTCCTGATCAACGTGCTCGGTGCTGCCGGCATCGTCGTGTGGCACGTTCAGGGCTGCAACCGACCGACCGGTCGCCTGATCGTCCAGATCCTGTTCTTCACCGGCATGAGCCTGATGCTCGGCATTGGAGGCATCGCTCCACATCAGCCCGATCGCATCTACACCGAGGGTTTTGCCGCGTTGCTCGCCAAATCGGCGCTGATCCTCTGGTGGACCCATCTCGCTTGGACGATCATCGGCTTCATCCACATCTATGTCAGGCTCAATCGCAAGCCGCGGGAAGCCCACCTCATCTTGGACATGGCCATTGCCGTCATCTATCTCGGCGTGGCGCTGTCGGTCATGGGTTTCGTCTTCGGCATGCCGATCGCCACCCTGGCGACAACCTCGGGTGTCGTCGCCGTCATCCTGGGCCTGGCGTTGCAGAACACGCTCGGGGATGTCTTTTCCGGCATCGCCCTGACGCTCGGCAAGGCCTATGCGATCGGCGACTGGGTCCAGTTGAGCGACGGCACTGCGGGCCGTGTCACCGAAACCAATTGGCGCTCTACCAACCTGCTGACCGGGGTGAACAATGTCGTCGTGCTGCCGAACAGCGTGCTCGCCAAACAGAGCCTGACCAGCTTGAGCCGCCCTGACGAGTCGCATCTCATCACCTTGAGCCTGCGCTTTGCCGCGGGGCAAAGGCCACGCGTCGTCGAGGACGTCATGCGCTCCGTGCTCGAAACCAGCACCCGGATCGTCAAGGACCCGGCGCCGGCCGTTGTCCTGAAGGCCATCGATGCGGCTGCAATCGAGGTGGAGTTGCAGTTCCGTGTCGCGAGCCTCGCCATGGGGATATCCGCCAGGAACGAGATCATCGACCTGATCTATGACCAATGCGGTGCAAGCGGTCTTTCGCTGGCCATGCCCGCGTAGGCCACAACGGGCCCAGGCGGAAAGCGGCGGCGGGTATCCTGCGCCGGGTGCTGGCGCGCGCTCATCCCCGCCCGGTCCCGGACCCCTGCCTGGACCGGCACGCCCCGGTGGCGTTGCAACGGCAGGAGAGGCGGCTACCCGCTGCGACCGGCCGCTTGCACGGCGACGTGCAAGTCATGGATTTCCATAAGTGCGGCGCAGCCGTCCCAGCGTTAGGTTTCGCTGAGTTTGCCAGCCGTGTCTTCGAGGACTGGTGCTAGTGAAGCTGTGACGGTTTCCAGGCATTCCGTCTCCGGAGGGAGCAGCCGACCATGATCGCAGCGCTTCATCGAACGCCGTCGGCCCTGATCGTCGGGACGCTGGCTCTGGGTCTGTTAGCATGCTGGCTGACCGGAACTCCTTTCGGCCTCCTGGCTCCGCTCGGTGCAGTCTTTCTCCATGCGCGCGGCTATCTGCTTGTGGCGCTCTGGGCCGCGCTGCTCACCGCCTTTGCCGGTGCGACCGTCGCCGCCCTGCTATACCCGGGCGCCATACGGGAGGCCGCGCTGTCGCTCGGGGCATTCCTCCTGGTTGCCGCTTGCATCGGCGCGCTCGTCTTCCCCGAGCCCACCAGCCGCAGCGCTCGGATCGGGACAGCACTGCGGCAGGCGCCTGGCCGTCCGGACGGGATCGGAGCCGCTCCGGGCGTATCGATCGAGAGCGCCGTCCACCCGGAAGACAGGGCTGCGATCGCACAGGCGGCGGCCTACGCATTCTGGACCGGCGTGCCCCAGGTGACGAGCTATCGGCTGCGCCAGTTGGACGGCAGCTATCGCTGGACTGAACTCCGTGCCGAGCCGGGCTATGGCGTCAGCGTGAATGTCGACGCCATGGTCTCCAGGCCGGGCGACCGCTGGACCATCGCGCAATCCCTCGGCGAGACCGTGGACGCGGTCAGCGCAGCCAAGGTGATCGAGAGCCTGCACGGCAAGGCCTGGGCTTTCGACGCGATGGGCAAGTTCACCTATGTGACTCCCGCCGCCCAGATCGCCATCGACATGGCCCTGGAGGATCTCAACCGCCGCCTCGGCGAGCGCGAATTCATCGATGGCGGCGAGGCCGGCTGGATGCGCGGTGTCCATCCCGAGGATGTCGACAGGGCCGCCTCGACCCTGCGCCATTGTCTGAAGACGGGAGAGCCGTGGAACATCGAGTACCGGATGCTGCGCGCGACCGGACATTATGTCTGGCACCGCATCTCGGCGCGGCCGACGCGGGATGGCGAGGGGCGCATCACGGGCTGGTTCGGCACCTCGATCGACATCGACGTCTACAAGAAGACCGAGGCCGCCCTGCGCGAGAGGGAGCAGCATCTCGCGCAGTTGATCGACACGGTCCCGGCCATGATCTGGAGCATGACGGCGGAAGGCCGGCCCGCCTATCTCAACAAGCGGATGATGGAGGTGACTGGCGCCACGCTCGAGACGGTCACGGCGCCGGATGGGGCTCTCTCGTTGAGGAAGATGATCCACCCCAATTTTCTGGAACTGGCAGAACAGACCTTCATCAAATCCGTCACGACGGGGACGCCCTACAATATCAAATACCTTCAGCATCGAGCCGACGGCAGCTATCGATGGACTGAAACGCGTGCGGAAGCCCTGCGTGACGACGCAGGCAAGATCGTCCGCTGGTACGGCGTATCCGTCGATATCCATGACCTGATCACCACGCAGACGGAGCTGCACCTCCGGAAGCAGGAACTGACGCGGCTGGTCGATCTGGTGCCGAGCTTCCTCTGGCGGTTGACGCCCGCCGGGGAGCCGAATTTCTTCAACCGCCGCTTCCTCGATTTCCTGGGTCTTGACGAAGGCGGTCTTGAACAGCCCCAGACGGAGCCTTACGCGGCAGCCCTGAAGGCCGCCATCCATCCCGACGACGCCGAGCGTCTATGGGCCGAACTGAAGCAATGCCTGCTCTGCGGCCGACCTTTCTCGATGCGCTACCGCCTGCGCCGCCATGATGGTGTCTATCGCTGGATGGACGGACGCGCGGAGCCGCTGCGCGATGAAGGCGGCAGCATCATCCAGTGGCACGGCCTGTCCCACGACATCGACGATCAGCTTCGGGTGGAGGAGGCGCTCAGGGAGAGCGAACGTTCGCTGCGTCAGCTGGTCGAGACGCTGCCGGCCCTCATCTACTGCGCCGCACCGAACGGCGAGCCGATCTATCGAAGCGAGAAGCTGCGCGAATTTCTCGGCTTCGGGCTCGGGGACAAGGATGAGGAGGGCAAGACACGACTGGCCGGTACCCTGGAGACGATCATCCATCCCGACGACCTCCCCGACGTCAAAGAGAAATATGGGTTCTCGCTGGCGACGGGCTCCTCCTATGCGATGAAACACCGCCTCCGCCGGGCGGATGGCGCGTATCGCTGGGTCGAGACGCGAACCGCGGCGATGCGAAATGTCGAGGGGGAGATCGTCCAGTGGAACGGCATCTGCTTCGAGATCGAAGATCAGGTGCGCGCACAGGAAGCGCTGACATTGACGCAGGAACGCCTGGCGCGCGCAGCCCAGGCCGCAAGCCTTGCGGAGCTCTCCGCCTCGATTGCCCATGAGGTCAACCAGCCGCTCGCCGCCGTGGTCGCCAATTCCCATGCCTGCCAGCGCTGGCTCACCTCGGACCCGCCCAATCTGGAGCGGGCGCAGAAGACCGTCGAGCGCATCATCCGCGATGCGAATTCCGCGTCCGACGTCGTCGGTCGGGTCCGCGCCCTGTTCAGGCAGACGGGCGAGGCGCGAAACCCCTGCCAGCTCGGCACCATTCTCGAAGAGGCCCGGGGTTTGATGACGGAAGAGGCGGCCCGGCGCCGCATCCGCATCGAGATCGACGTCGAGGCCGGGCTTCCGCCGCTGGACCTGGACCGGGTCCAGATCCAGCAGGTTCTCGTCAACCTGATCCGCAACGGCCTGGAGGCGATGGAGCCTGCGCAGCGCGGGGTGCTTCGCATCCGCTGCCTGCGCGCCGACGATCTCATCCGCACCGAAGTCCGGGACACGGGCGAGGGTATCGGTGCGCCCGAAAAGGTGTTCGAGCCGTTCTTCTCAACGAAACCCAATGGAATGGGCATGGGCTTGGCCATCTCTAGAACAATCATCGAAACCCATGGCGGACGTCTCTGGGCCGAGAACAATCAGCCCGGCGGGGCGACGTTCATCTTCACCCTGCCCGTTGAAACGAAGGCGGATCATGACCGCTGACGATATGATCGTGTTCATTGTCGACGACGACGCCGCTCTCCGGGAGGCGCTGGGCGAGCTGCTGGCGGCAAACGGCGTCCGGTCCATCCCGTTCGAGACGGCTGGCGACTATATCGGCGCGGACAAGCCTGATCTCCCGGCCTGCCTGATCCTCGACGTCGAGCTTCCCGATATCAACGGGCTCGCGCTGCAAAGGCAGATCGCACAGGGTAATCATCCGCCGATCGTGTTCATCACGGGGCATGGCGACATTCCGTCCTCGGTCGCCGCCATCAAGCATGGCGCCGTCGATTTCCTGACCAAGCCCTTCAGCGATGTGGCGCTCATGAGCGCGATCCGCGCGGCGATCGCGCAGGATCTGGAAACCAGGGCGAAGCGCGGCGAACTCGCACTCCTGAGGCAGCGCTATCGCGAGCTCTCCCCTCGGGAGCGCGAAGTCCTTCCGCTCGTGGTGAGCGGGCTCCTCAACAAGCAGGCGGCGGCCGCGCTCGGCATCAGCGAAGTCACCCTTCAAATCCACAGAAGGAACGTCATGCAGAAAATGTCGGTGTCATCGCTCGCCGACCTGGTGCGAATTGCGGAGCGGTTGGAAATCCCGATCCAGCATTCGCGCCGGATGGGAGGAGCCTGAGCGTGAGCAAGCAGAGACATGTCGTGGCCGTGGTCGATGACGATCCGAGATTGCTCGAGTCGCTCGAAGACCTGCTCGAGTCGGCCGGCTATGCGGTTCGCAGCTTCCCCTCCGCGGCAGGGCTGATCGGGGCGGGCCTCTCCGGGTTGGATCTCCTCATCACGGATATCGGAATGCCGGGGATGGACGGCTTCGAGCTGCGTGACCTCGTAAACCGGGAACGCCCGAACCTGCCGGTCTTTCTCATCACCGGGCGCCACGAGATTGCCGGGCAGATCAGGGCGCGCGCCGTGGAGAGCTTCTTCTGCAAGCCCTTCGACGGCCAGGCCCTGCTCACGGCGATCGCCAGAGCCTTGCGTCAATAGAGAGGTGGAAGGTGGACATGATCGTTGACCGCTCGCTTGCCCGAAATTCCGTGCCGCGCTCGGCCCAGCGCCAGGCCGAGGCGGAGCAGCCCCTCGTCATCATCGTCGATGACGACGCTTCGGTGCGAGAAGCGTTGTCCGAGCTGATGCTGTCGGCCGGCTTCCAGGCGGTGTCGTTTGGATCGACACAGGCCTTGCTGGAGACCGGCGCACTCGACAAGCCGGGGTGCCTGATCCTCGACGTGCGCATGCCCGGCTCCAGCGGGCTCGACCTCCAGCGCCAGCTGACAGCGAATGGACATCCCAAGCCGATCATCTTCCTGACCGCGCATGGCGACATCCCCATGACCGTTCAGGCCATGAAGGCCGGCGCGGTCGACTTCCTGACGAAGCCGGTCCGCGACCAGACGCTACTGGACGCCGTCAGCGCCGCGATTGCGCTGGATGCGGCGCGACGGGCGGAAGCGGCGAGGGTCAAGGGCCATGCCGAGCGCCTGCGGACCCTGACGCCGCGGGAGCGCGAGATCATTCAGGAGGTCGCGCGCGGCCGTCTCAACAAGCAGATCGCCTTCGACCTCGGCATCAGCGAGGTAACGGTCAAGCTGCACAGGGGCAACCTGATGCGGAAGATGGAGGTCGCCTCCATCGGCGAACTGATCCGGGCCTGGGAGGCCTTGCCCGTCRGACTGCGCGAGGCGCAGGCGGCCTAGGTGACGCGGAGTTGGAGCGCCGCTCCCGGGGGAATGGCGGGGATGCTCCAGCCTTGACGAAGGCGAGGGCGCGGCAATCCCGCCGCCGCGCCGCGATCATCGGGATTTTCGGCGCGGGGGAGGGCGTAGGGCCTCTGCGGCGATCAGGTCAGCGAGATGCCGCCATCGACGGCGAGGTTGACGCCCGTGACGAATGCGCCCTCGGCGGAGCAGAGAAAGAGGGCTGCCTGCGCGAGTTCTTCGGCCTTGCCCATCCGGCCGAATGGGATCATCCGTGCGGCCTGCGCTTCGACCTGCGGCTGCGCTTGGGGAGCGACGCCGAGCTTTGCGAGGATCGGTGTGTCGGTCGGGCCGGGGCTGAGCACATTCACGCGGATGCGCCGATCCTTGAACTCCAGCGCCCAGTTGCGGGCGAACGCCTCGATCGCGGCCTTGCTGCCAGCGTAAACCGCGTGGCCCTCCAGCACCTTGCGGCTCGCGACCGAGCTCGTCAGCAGGATCGCGCCGCCATCACGCAGCAAGGGGGCCATCGTCTGCACACCGAAGAAGGTGCCGCGCGCGTTGGTGAGGAATTGCGCGTCATAGTCAGCCATCGTCACGGCGGAGCTGGGCTGAATGCGGATGCCGCCCGCATTCGCCACATAGATATCGGCCTTTCCGAACCGCTCCGCGACCAGCGCGGCGACACGCTCATGCGTGACGACATCGGCAATGTCACCGGCAAGGCCGATGACCTGACGCCCCAGTGCCGTGACCGCTTCGTTGACTGCGGTTTCGCGCCGTCCGACGATCACGACCTTCGCGCCTTCGGCTGCGAAGAGGCGCGCCGTCGCGAAGCCGATGCCGCTATTGCCGCCGGTGATCACGGCGATCTTGCTCGACAGTTTTCCCATGTGGACCTCCATTTGGATGATCCGAAGTTGGGCCGGTCTGCGCTGAAATCAAATCACGCGAAAGGTATTATATCCTATACCTCTGTATAGAGTGGATCGACCTGGGGCGTATTGATCGAAAACGACAATAATTTCAGGATCGAATTGCCTCGAAAACCGCTTGTTGCGTGAGTGATTCTGCGGTTTCGAGGTCGACGGTTCGGGGCATCTGCGATGAATTCGTCTTCCTGAAGTCTTCAGGCCGTCGCTGAATATTTTAGCCTTGGAGGCGTCGATGCCGAACAAAGCCTTTTCCTGCCCGCCCGACCTCACTCGGCGGGATCTCCTGCGCGGCACGGCCGGCATGGCGGCGGCCGGAGCGCTTCCGTTCCCTGCTTTCGCACAACCCGCCATCGCGCGCCATCACAACAGCAGAAGGAGCCAACGCATGAACTCCGTGACGACCAAGGATGGCGTCGAGATCTTCTACAAGGACTGGGGCCCGAAATCGGCCCAGCCGCTTGTCTTTCACCATGGCTGGCCGCTCAGTTCGGACGACTGGGACGCCCAGATGCTCTTCTTCCTGGCGCAGGGCTTCCGGGTCGTCGCTCACGACCGGCGTGGACATGGCCGCTCCAGCCAGGTCAGCGAGGGCCATGACATGGACCATTACGCCGCCGACGCCGCGGCCGTCATCGAGCATCTCGACCTGCGCAACGCCGTTCATATCGGCCACTCCACGGGTGGGGGCGAGGCGACGCGCTATGTCGCGCGCCATGGCCGGAGCCGCACCGCAAAGCTCGTCCTCATCGGCGCGGTCCCGCCGATCATGGTCAAGACGGACCGCAATCCCGGCGGCCTGCCGCTCGAGGTCTTCGACGGCTTTCGGCGGAGCCTCGCCGCCAATCGCAGCGCGTTCTACACCGATCTCGCGGCGGGTCCGTTCTACGGCTTCAATCGGGCCGGGGTCGAGGCGGATCCCAGCCTCGTCCAGAACTGGTGGCGCCAGGGCATGATGGGCGCTGCCAAGGCGCAGCATGACGGCATCAAGGCCTTTTCCGAAACCGATTTCACCGAGGACCTCAAGGTGATCGAGGCGCCGGCTCTTGTCATGCATGGCGATGACGATCAGGTCGTCCCGATCGGCGCCAGCGCACCGCTTTCGGCCAAGCTGCTGAAGCGGGCGACGTTGAATATCTACAACAAGTTGCCGCACGGCATGGCGACCACCCACGCCGATATTGTCAACAAGGACATCCTCGCATTCATCCGAGGTTGACGATCGAGGACGAGGCGGCGAACGAAACCGCCTCGTCCTCATTGCAGTCCCCGGGCGTCAGGCGTGGCTCTCCGAAGCCGGGCGCGACCTCGCTCGGAGGTCAGGCAGAGGAACGTGCCGGTGTGACCGCGGCCCCGCCGGCTGGCTCCTGGGACCGGGCCGGCGTCTCTGTTGCGGGAGCCTCTGCGTCGCCGTCCTCCTGCTGGTCGCCCGGCCGCCTGGTCCTGAGCAGCCTGAGCACGAACACGAAGAAGACCGGTACGAAGAATATCGCGAGCACGGTCGCCGAGATCATGCCGCCCAGCACGCCGGTGCCGAGCGCGTTCTGGCTGGCGGCGCTCGGGCCGGTCGCGATCGCCAGCGGCACGACACCGAGGGCGAAGGCAAGCGAGGTCATGATGATCGGCCTGAAGCGCACTTTCGCCGCATCCGCCGCCGAATCCAGCAGCGACCGGCCCTCGGCATAGTAGTCCTTGGCGAACTCGACGATCAGGATCGCGTTCTTGGCGGAGAGGCCGATGATCGCGATCAGCCCGACCTTGAAGTAGATGTCGTTGGGCATCCCCCTCAGCATGACGGCGAGCACGCAACCAATGATGCCCAGCGGCACGACCAGCATCACCGAGAGCGGGATCGACCAGCTTTCGTAGAGACCGGCGAGCAGCAGGAACACGAAGAGGATGCTGAGCGCAAACAGCATGGGCGCTTGCGAGCCGGACTTGATCTCCTCCAGCGATTGCCCGGTCCATTCGAACCCGAACCCGCCCGGCACTTCGGCAACGAGCCGCTCCATCTCGGCGATGGCCGCGCCCGAGGACTGGCCGGGAGCCGGCTCGCCGGTGATCCGGACGGTGGGATAGCCATTATAGCCCACGATCTGCGGAGCGCCCTTCTGCCACTGCGCGATCGCGAAGGACGACAGCGGAACCATCCCGCCTTGCGCGTTGCGAACGTTGAGCTTGAGCAGGTCCTCAGCCTGGAGACGGTCGCGGTCGCGCCCCTGGACGATCACCCGCTGCATGCGTCCGGCGTTGGGGTGGTCATTGACATAGGACGAGCCGAGATTGGCGGTGATCGTGGTGTTGATGTCGGTGAAGGTGACGCCGAACGTGTTGGCCTTCTCGCGGTCGATGACGAGCAGAAGCTGCGCGGCGTCCGGCATGCCCTCGATCCGCAGGCCCGTGACCACGTTGCTCTTGGCGGCGCGGGCCAGCAGGTCCGCGGCCGCTGTGGCGAGCGCCCGCTGGCCGGCGCCGGCGCGGTCCTGGAGGCGGAAGGCAAAGCCGTTCGTCGTGCCAAAACCCTCGATCGGCGGCGGCGACAGGGCAAAGGTCGTCGCGTCCTTCAGGCCAAACAGCTGGGCATTGGCGCGGTCCGCCACGGCCTGGGCCGTGCTGTCGGCGCCACGCTCGCTCCAGTCCTTCAGCGTCACGA
>NZ_JBFTZN010000103.1:0-17571 GCF_056406775.1 Allobosea sp. P1_A7 | reverse complement strand
GTGCATGGTCTTGCCGGGCATAGTCGAAGAGCGCGGGTGAGAGAACGCGCTGGCCGTGCGCCGTCCCGCGCCCCCGGAAGACTTCTGTAAAACGGAAGACATCATTGATCGTGGAATACGCATTCCCGCTCGGCATCTCCGCTTCCCCGGTAAGGAACTCGTTGAAAACGCGCAGAAGCATCGGTGTGGTGGGTCCCACATTCGCTTCAGTAAACGACACCGGAACCCGCCGAGGATCGTCGGTGGCGCACCCGAAGCTGCTGTCCGTCATGCCCAACGGTGTGAACAAATCCTCTTGGGAAATACGATTGAAACCGCGCTTTTTCGGATCGGTATTGACGAGGATTTGGCCTAGCAGATCGTAGCCCAAGCCGGAGGTATAGATGCATTTGGTTCCGGGACTGTAGGCCGCCGGCAATGCGCACATCGCGGCAGCCTTAACCGCGAGGTTGCCGGCCTTGTCCAGTCCCAGCGGAGGCGGGACGAGACCGAACGGCAGCCCGGCGGTGTGTGCCAGCAATTGCCGTAGGGTCGCCCGCTGCTTGCCCAGTGCGCCAAACCCGGGAACGAGGTCCGCGATGCGTGTATCGAGGCCGAAACGGCCTTCGTCGATTGCTTTGAGGACTAGCGTCGCGGTGTATGCCTTTGACATCGACATGAGGAGGTATCGGTCGTCACCTGATGGAGCGCGACCGGGGGCCACCGTTCCGAAGCTCGCTTGGTAAGCCACCTGACCGTGGCGGGCGACAAGGATCGAAGCACCAAAGTGCTTCCCGCTGTCGATGTCGGCCTCAATAGACGCGCCAAGCCGGGCGAGCGCATCCTTATTCAAACCAAACGAGGGCGGAGTGGGATTGGGGTTCATTGGGGTGCCTAGCCTTTCCGTGATAGTTGCCCGCCATCTCTATTGTTACGCCACTTTCCTGCTTACAGCGTGTTCACTGTCCAGCGATGCCCGGGCCTCGGGAAAACAGCACGCACCGACGGAGCGCTCACAGTTTCGGCGCACGTGGACGACTGGCGCACGCCGATGCCGGCCGGCTGAGCCAACGTCCGTTTCCCACCCCTCCTGCGACCTTCGAAACGTCAGCAAATGGGCATGACCCCGGCGTCATTCGGGGCACAGCATCGCGACGGCCATGGAGATCAGGGTCGCACACTGCACGCCGACGACGCTGATGCCCAGCCATCTCAGGACGACGAGGTCGCGCTTCACCCTGTCGATGATGGTGGCAAGCTCCGTCACTGACTTCATGACGCGGCCTCCTCTACCTCTTCATCTTCGCCATCGTCTTCCCCGGAGCCGACCTCCACTTCCTGCAGATCACCCGTGACCCACCCCTCGTTGCGGCTGTGCCTGGTGTCGGGATAGTCGATGGCTGCGTCGAGATCGTTAAACGGATCGATGAAACCCGAGCCTATCGACCGGATTTCCCGTGACGATGATCTTCTTCATGGCTGGCTCTCCTCGGCTTCGCTTGGCGCGAGCATGCCGGCGTTGATCAGGACTTCCCGCAGCATGGCCTTGTCCTCCGGGTGCAGGATGCCGGTGCTGCGGTTCTGGACGAGTTCGAGCATGACGGTCGCCATGGCCGGGGCCTGGGCGAAGAGCCTGGCGTAGTCGACCGCGTCGTTCATGCCTGGAGCGACCCTGGCGACGGCGTAGCCATCGTTCTTGCCGACGATGCGGTCGTCCTTCGACTTCAGCTCGTAGCTGAGGATGCGTTGTCTGAACGGCATGTCAGGCTCCCACTGCGACGAGCTGCATAGGGATCTCCTCGACGGTGATCTCGCGGACCGACAGCTCGAAGGCACGGCCCGCCCCGGTGACATAGATCACCTTGGTCGGATCGTCCGCGACGAGATGCGCCTTGCCGTTGGGCATCCTGCGTCCTGCCCGCTGGATGGCCGGGTTGGCGAACTTCGACTTGGTCGAGACGACCTCGCCATTCGCCTCACGCACCGACATCGGCTGGTGGTTGCGGACCTTGCGGCCGATCCACTGGGCGAGGCCGGCGCAGTCGTTCTTGATGTGCTTTCTGACCTTGCCCATCACTCTTCGCCGTCTTCGTCGTCGCTGCCCTCGTCGGGTGCGTCGTAGTCGGGACCGCTGGCTGCGCCCGCGCCCTTGGTCACATTCGTGCTGGCCTTCTTCCAGGACATCACCGGGACGCCCTCGAAGGTGTACTCGGTGATCTTGCCGGCGCTCGGCTTCTCGACGACGACGACGATCTTGGTCGTGGAGCCTGGCGTGATCGGCCAGTCCTGCTTCTGCAGGAACTTCATGGCTGCGGACGAGCCGCCCAGGGCGAAGAACTCCTGATGCGTGTCTCGGGACTGCTCTTTCAGGTAGACGAGGTACTGCGACATGATCTGCCCCTCCATGGGCTTGCTCTGCGTGCGGCTTCGGGCTTCTGGCCAACGGGGGGCACGCGACGCCCCTGAACGCACAAAACGACCCCTGCGGGCCGCCTTGCTGTCATCTTCTGATCAACGGGTGCTCGTGGGGACGATGGCGCAGGGGATCGTCGCCTCGGCGAGATCCTTCATCTTCTGCCAGTTCCACGACACCGACTTCTTGCCCTTGATGGGACGGGCGAACATGCCGTTCGGGCAGATCATGCCGAAGCCGCCGTGGGGGTGCGACACCGTCACCACCGTCACCCGGATGCCCATGACAATCGACTTCACCGTCTGCACCTGCCAGCCCATCTCCAACATCTTCGCCAGCGTCTCCGCCTGGAATTTGTGGGCCTGCCTGGCGGCTACAACGTTCAATTCGCTCTGCTCGTAGCGGATCGTGCTCACCGAACCCTCCTTGGTTGTGGTGAAATTTCCCTATGCCTCCATCGTACTTGTGGGCCGGACGGAGGCAAGGGGAAATGCAATTAATTGCAGAAATTATGCTTTCAGAAACAAGGACTTATCGGTCGTCACACGCTTGACGCTCTGGTGAACTGCATCGGTGGCGAGGGACATGGCGACCCAGCTGACACCGGACTTCAGGGCGAACATGTGCGAGGCGAGGCTGAAGGACTTCATGACGGCTCCTGCGGAGTTTGGAGTTCAGGCTTGGACTTGTTCGGTACTTGTTCGGTACTTGGTCAGTGACCAAGCTCCGTCGGACCTCTGTCGGGTCGGTTTGCAATTAATTGCACATCACCAACGAACATGCACGCTCGGAATTGGCGTCGTGCCGCCATCCACAAAATTCACCAGGACCGGCTCGAAGAAACGACATAGCTCTCGGCATGGCCCTTGCCTAAATTGAGCGCAACGAGGTGCTCGACACGTTGGCGACGATAGAGGGGACGAGATGCAACATTGGGAAGAGCGACTAGAAGCCGAACGATTAGCGCTGTCCGCGCCCGAGGTTGTCTATGACTATCTGTCGAAGCTCCCGAAGCCGGCATACCGGTCGCCGGCGCTGTCTGATTTTGTGGTCGAGCGCCTACTCGCACGAGGCGAGGCGCTTATCGACCTCGGCCTGGCACGCTTCGCGACRAACTGGATGGGCGGAAAGCTATGGGACCGCGGCGAGATTATGCGCTTGGCGCTGATGAGCAATCGCAATGGAGTTTTCGTGCCAACCGATCGGCTCAAGGATGTGCTGAGCGAGGCGACGCGCGATCAAATGGAAGCGCTCATGTCCAACCCGACGATGGACGCATTCGTTCTTGCGTCGATCTTCTCGAACGAAATCGACCTGGATGAGGACACGTGGTGGGATGCATGCTCTTCAGGAGTTTACAACGAGCGCCTGCGCTATCTGCTGAAAGACAAGACATTTCACGAGTCCTGGAGCGCTTGGGAGCATAGGAAACCTATCGAAGCCGTTTGGGATCTGTACCTGCAGGCTCCGGCGACTGAGCGATGGGCGAGCGCCCTGGCGAGCATCGACCGCATCCCGTTCGAGATCGGTTTACCTGAGCGCCTGAAGCCCCCCAAACAAGAGAACGGGGAGATGTCTCAGGTCGAGTATGCGAAGCGACGGAGGATCTATCAGGAGTTTCTATGGAAGGCGGTGCAAGAGAAATGGGTTGGTCCAGGGGGGATCGAAAAGGAGGATGGCTACTCGAAATTTCGAAGCGCGCGACGAGCCTTCGCGGAAGCCTACCTTCGCCGTTGGCGTGGGGAGGCAGACAGGTTCATTGATCACTCCGATCCGGCTTTTCGGCTCGCAGCCTATGGCACCGATGTCGTCAGTGAACGCTGGCCGATTGAGAAGTTCCACGGTCGCGATGGCGACGAATTCCTTCATGCCATCGCCTGGAACGACACTCTGTTCCTTCTTGAGAACGGCGAGATACGGGCGAAGATCAAGCAACTGGTACTCGCGTCACAAAGGGATCTGGATTACCTCGTGAGCGGGATGGCCCACCGGGCGAAGGCTCTCGCCGAGGAGTACCCCGGACAATACGGCGACACGCCGGCCGAGTAGCGGGGCGAGCATCGGCGGCGGCGGCTCGTCGAAGCAGAACTTCGGGGCCGACGCGAGCAGGTGGCGAACTCAGACAGGGGGCCTGGCGTGCTTCGTCATGTTGCGGTGCCGGGACTTGGCGATGTTCATCTCTTCCCTGACGCGGGCGAGCGCCCTTGCCAGAGGCGAGCGTGCCTCGGTCGGCCCCAGCGCGCTGGCCATCAGGGCGAGCGCCTTGGCCTCGCCTTCGCTGAGATGGACGATCACCTGGAGCGGAGCATGCAGTCGCGGGGCGTGCGCTCTTGGGCGCGTGAGCGTGTCAGACATGACGGCACGGTCCTTGCGTCGTTTCTGAGTCGTTCGCGGGACGTTCTTCCGTTCTTGCGAGATCCTGCCACTTACGGACAGGCCTGTTCTTATCTGTTCCATCCGGTCCCATTCGGGACTGGGTCGGGTCTCTGTCGAGAACAATCGGAGGGCAGCCACGAGCGCCAGGTCCACCCAGGTACTGGACGAGTACAGTCTGGAAGCCGGTATCCTTCACCTGCGTCAGGATACAGGCAAGTGCTGCGACACTGATCTCCATGTCAATGGTGCGGACGCAGCTTTCGCCGACTTCGAGGAAGACCATGCCTTCCTTCAGCTTGCCCGTTCCGTCCCAGGCGTTCTGCAGCTGGACGTAGCTGCCGCCGTTGTTGCCTTCGGCGATGTAGCGCTCGGGGCTCTGCTTCGCCTGGTCGAGCCTCAAGCGGAGTCGCAGGCGTTCCTTGCGCAGCTTGCGGACCTCGTCGCGCAGCTCCTTCACATCCATGGTGAGCAGCGTCTTGCGCCTTACGGGCTGGTCACGCATCGGGCCTCACTCCTGCCTGTGCAATTAATGTCACAACGCTCGCCGACAGACGCTGCAGGATCTCCGTGCGGGCCTTCAGCTGCATGAGGCCGTGATGTGCCTTCACGTCGGGCTCCTCGGTCAGGCCGGACAGGACGACGCGGCGGACAAGCTCCTCGACCAGGCGTTCATGCGACATCCGCTCGATGCTCTCGGGCTGAGGCTTCTGGACGGGGCCGTCGAAGTGCCGCAGGTCGACGACGGAGGTCTCTTCTCCGTGACAGTGCTCGGGGTCGCCCAGCACGACGATCTCCCTGGTCGTGCGCTTGCAATGCTGGCAGCGGGTGAGGCCGTAGCCCTGTCCTTCCGGCGGTCTCTCCCAGAGATGCTTGCGGACCTGGGTCTGTCCTCCCGTCGTTATCGGGATCGTCATCTTGGTCTCCTGGGGCATGCGGCCCTCCTCGGCGCTGTCTTTCCGTCTAACAGGACATGTATAATTTGCAATTAATTGCAGAGCGACCGTGCGAATTTCTGTCCCGGAGCCGTCCCGTCGCACCATCAGCCGCCAACCGGCGTGCTTGATTTCGTGGACCACGCGCGTGCGGTCGGAGGTCAATCCACCTTTGGCGCGATGAAGCCGGAGTGACACCGCCCGATCAGGGCCGGAGGATAGCCCTTGCCCGCCAGAACCGGCAGCCTGACGGTCGCAGGGATGGCAGCGTCACCGGCAAACATGAGCAAGTGACCAAGCGTTACCGATGCTTCTCGTAGCAGGAGCTGCCTTTCGCAATCATGCAACAAACATAACCCCAACCGTCATTAGGTGAGAGTTTTTTGGAGGCGGCGAAGCTATGCGCGATCTGCCCACATTGGCTCAATCCCTTGGCCTTCCCGAGATTATACTGCTCGGTCCCCGATGGAAAAGAGAACATCACATTGTAGTCGGCAGTGTTGATGTGCTTACAGGTGAATTTAGAGTAAGAACTGCACTCATCGCCACAGCTCCCTAGCAACCCGCAYAACGCAATAGTAAGTGCTGCCCGCGCCGTAGGCTTCTGTTTCAGTAACATGGCGTCCCTCACGTCAATTCGCGAGAACTTGGGCATGCAAAGCCATCCTTATCAAGTGGAGGTGACGTCCCAGGCAGAGGCGGCACACCCACTATCGTCCTGCTACGGCATCGTCGGCAGTGACGGCGCCCGGCGTTGCATGCTGCGAGGCTGGTCGAGCGGCCTCGGTCACCGCGAGGATCGCCGCGCGCTATTGCGCGGCTTTCAACAAATTCTTCATGCAGGCCATCATCTCGGATACCGGCTGACCTGATTTCACGCGCTTGCCGTCGTCCGTCGTCTTAACGACTGAGAGGTCAATGCTCAGGGGAGTGTCGATCCCCGAGGGGGTACGGCCATATCTCAATGTGAGCTTCCCATCCGAAAGCGCACCGAAAAACATCGAGGTCGACGGCTCTGTCTTGAACAGCGTGAACAATGCGCCTGGCGTGTCGGWTGGATAGCTMTTGATCAGCGACGCATAGTTCGAGTTTCCTTCGGCTATCACGTAGGCGCGCTTGGGTGCCGCTGGGGTTAGCGCCATGGTTGCGGAGTCAACTTCGTGGACTACAACCTTCAGAACCGGCGAGATCACCTTGTTATTCGCCATCAGGAAACCAAACGAGCCGGAGACCTTCTCATAGGAGCCTTTCCGGACAGCCCAGTCTCGCACCAGAGTATTGAATTCGATACCGCAACCCGCGAGAGCGCCCTCCGCGAATGTCGGGGTATGGGCGACGGCTATTGTGCCCTCAAACTGAGACATAACGGCCTCGACGGCATTCGTTGGGGAGCCTTGAGCCCACGCAACCCCAGGAATAATCGCAGCGAGCAGCAGGCTAGTTTGGATCAGACGGATCACAGCCAGTCTCCGAGTGCTTTGCAGCCGTACCGTCGTATAGCTCGCTCGCCTATGAGCGGCCTCCGGGCAACGACCAGGGTTTGAATGCGCCGCGATGAGTAGCCTTTTCAGGCTTGGCTCCATGGCAACGGCTGCTTGTCGCATGAAGCCCGCCGCGCGGATTGTCGGTGACTGCCGATTTGTTGTTATTCTCAGCCAAAACGCCCGCATCATCGTTTTCGCTCGGTCAGGCGACGGCCTTCAGCTTCTTCTTGCTGGCATCGGCCCTTCGGTTCGCGACGAGCATGGCCATCAGGGCGGGCTCCTTGTTGGTCAGGCCCCTGCCGCTACGGCTGGCCCCGAACATCAGCAGGACTCACTGTGCCCTCTTTGGCGGTGTGAACGGGGTGACAGCGACTACGTTAGTGGGCCGGGCAACGAATGCAATTAATTGCAATCGTCGGCAACAGGAAAAGTCAACGGGCCTTCTGCTTCACGACCCGCTCCAGGAAGTCTTCGACGGGCACGTTCGACCATATGCTGCCGGTCGTCTTGAACCCGCAGCCATTCAGGGCCTCGCCGTGCTCGTCGAGCCATTTGATCATCGGTACGTCGTCGCTGAGGCTCGCGCCGATCCCGGCACAGGTCAGTACCGTTCCGGCCGGGAGGACCATGCTCCAGCTCTGGTAGCAGTTCGGGCCGCTCAGCCTCATGCCGTAGAGCCTGAAGCCGTTGCGGACGACGCGCCATTTCTGGCCGCGCTTGAATTCTGACCGCCTCATCGATTTGCACCCCCCGCGACAGAAAAAATCAGTCCCTCCTCGCCTCCCAGGCTTTGATCGCCGCCCTGGCCTGCTCGATGGTCTCTTCAAGCGTGACCGCGACGGGTGGCGCATGGCGGCCTGGCGGGTCGCCTGCGCAGGAGGTTCACCTTGGTCGTGGGGCATGGCGCGACCTGCTCGCTGTCGATCAGATATCCGAGCCAGAACACCGCATGGGTCAGCTGGTCACGGAGGTCTTCGGAAAGTTCTTCGTGCGTCGGTCTCACTGCGTTGCCTTCGTGTACATGTCGATGAGCGAGAGGCGGGTCGCGTGGCAGCTACGCTCTCTGTTGGTACTGCTGGCACGATCCAGCGCGGTGAGCATCCGCTTTAGCTCCACCTCTACCCGGCGATCATGGTCCTCGTCGTCGATATCGAAGCCCATCATCTCGGCCCGGCCCATGACATGCTGGATCACCTCGTTCGGGAGCCTGCCTGAGATCATCGAGCAGCCCTGGTGATAATACGCCAGCTGGGTGTACAGCCTGATCCCGACTTCTTGGTCCACCTTCTGGGCAGGAGCCGAGGCGATACCCAGGCTCAGTGCAAGAGCAAGAGCGGCAAGAGCGGCGAGAGGCACAGTCCTGGACATAGCCATTCTCGACTCCCCAGCTGACTAGGGTTGCTTAGACATAGAACAACGTCTTGTCCTTTTTCAGAACGAGGCGTCTGGCGCAGCCCTCGCAATTCGTGCCCTTGTCATGGGACGCTATCTGGATCTCGGTGCCGCAATCCAGGCACTCGGCGACACGGTAGAAGCCGGGAATGCCGAACAGCATGAAGTAGACGGCGACCGCGCACATCCAGATCGTGAAGCCGATGCCGAGCCAGGGGTGGATCGCGGTCATCGGCATGATGCCAAACCCGAGGAACAGGCCCACCATGATGGTGCCGCGCCAGTGGGCTCCACTCTTCGGCAGGGTCTCCTGGCAGGTGAAGCTGGGTTCGGCCGGCGGGGGCGGACTTGGCGGTGTCGGCCTTCCCCTGAACATCTCGACGACGTTGCTCACGAGCGCACTTCCTTGCACTGCGCGACTTCGACCTCTTCCATCGTGTCGTCGAGGATGGCCCAGCGTTTCATGCCGGGCTTGAACGCCAGGGTCGGCAGGCTCTCGTCAGACGGCTCGATGAAATAGCTGCCCGTCGAATAGGCGTGCGTGCGCCCCTTCATCGTCACCACGACGCCTGTCGGACCGCCCTTGCCGTAGTCGATCTTGACCTGGCCGGTCTTCGGGAACTTGCAACTGAACACCGACGATTTGCCGTCTTTGAGCGGCTGAGCGACTACTGGATCGCTTCCGAGAGCGGCTAGTGCGAGGGCGATGCAGGCGTAGGCGGTGATCGGTTTCATTGCGGTAGCCCTCCTTGGCTACCCGTGCTGACTACCACTACATCCTTGCAGTTAGTTTCACCGTGGCAATAGCGTTTGACCTATCGGGTTCTGTTCCCAGCTGAATTTTCGGGAATGGTGAATTGGGACTTTACGGAAGCTCGGTGACTGGTGGACGGTTTCGATGGTCGTCCTTGCTCTTGTCTCCCTGCTCTCCTGTGTCCTCTGTATCTGGGTCTTTTATGGGGGTTGGTGTCCCTTCCTTGCTTGCCGCCGTGAGCGCCTTTGTAATGGCCTGGAAGAGCGTCTTGGAGGGGACTTTGTAGGTGCTTGGGAGCTTCAGGATATCCTGTCTTGCCGCGATGGCTTCGGAGTACGTGTCATACTCCAGTGAGAGCGTCTGCCCTGCTCCCTGCATGAGGAGGAAACCCCACTTGGATGATCGTGGGGTCTCYGTGCTCAGACTGACGGGGCTGACGAATGTGATCGTTCTGCCCCTCATGGTCAGGCTCTCTTCTTAAGCGTGGGGAACGACTCCTGCCGCGACGGGTAGATGTTCTTCCTTAGCTGCTCTTCAAGCTGGGCAACGGTGTCTGCCGCGATCAGTGGGCTGCCGCCGTGCTCGGAAACGTTGCTGTTGGCGATCTGCTTGCCGTCATGCGTGATCTGTCCGGTGAGGACGTGGAGCGCCTGGACGCCGCCTTGGTACTCCCGGAGYAATTTCTGCTGGCCGTCGAAGTCGAGGACTGCATCCATGCTCTCCAGGTGCTGGACGAGAGCGATCTTGTCCTGGACGATCTTCCTAACGATCAGGTCCATCACGGACTGGGTGTCGATGTTCATGGTCTTCTCCTGGTTTGGGCCGCGATGCTTGCGAACCATGTGAAATTAATTGCACAACCGTGCTCAGGAAAAGCCGGCCACTAACTTTGGAGCCGGCTGAACCGTCTACTTCTTTGGCTTGTCTAAGCCGTTCGACACTGACTGGATCAAATCTAGGAGTGCTTTCTCCTTATCTACGATCCCGCGTCCCGAACGCTTGCCGCCGTGCTCTAGTAGCGCCTTCTGGAACTCAGCATACTCCTTCGGACTGAACCTAAGAAGGACGGTCTTGGCGTTAGCTAGTGGATCTTCGCCGCGAAGAATTTCGTTGATCTCCGCAACGGTGTGTTTCTCGGCCATCGTCAACTTCTCATCGACATTGACCTTAGTGACGTGATTGCAGATCAGCTGCAGCTTCGTCCAACCGACACGATGAAGTCGGTTCTTGGGAACGCCGAGACCGTTAAACGCCCGCGCGATGTTGACCAGGTAGTAGGCTTTGCGAGTACCGAGTCCGGCTTTCTTAACGGCCTGCTGGTATTTCTCGGGGTGAGCGTCCTTTAAGGCCATAAGCGTGCGGCCAAGTTCGAAGAAGTTCTCATCGAACGCTTCGGACAAGGAGACGGCTTTGCTGTAAAGCTCGTCGACATCAGCCATTTCTGCACTCTCCACGGTCGGACTATCGAAGCCACCGGTCAGCTTATCATCGCCCCGACGGTGGCCTCTGCGTATATCAGCGGGTTGGCGGCTTAGCAGTCATTGGGCGACCCTCCTTGGTCTGGATCGAACCGATTGATGTGTATACTCTAACTGTAAGCTGCTGATAAAAAAGGATAAAGCGCAAACAATATTCAATAAACCGCAAAATGACCGAGTGTGGTTAAAAGAACCGGCACCCGATCTTCTCATCGTTCGGCAATCCACTGGGATGACCGATCAGGCGGTGAAGCCGTACCTGCCACGGCGCGACCGATCCGCCCTCCCCTTCGACGGAAGAAGTTCGCCCGGATGAAGTTGCGGACGAAACAGCCGGCGAGCGCCGCCATCTTCATCTCGACGCCCTCGCTGGCCTTGCCGGTGAGGCAGAGCCCGGCCACGGTCGTGTCGCCGACATAGCGCTTGAAGCGCCTGGCGTACTCGATCTCGTCCGGCCCGCAGGCAGTGGCGAGAGGCGTCCAAACCCATTGCGACTGGATGCCGGCATCGCGGGCGTAGTTGTCGACATCCGCGATCAACTGCGAATGGCGCTCCTTGTCGAGCACGCCCGACTTGAAGGGATCGACGTGAGGCATAGTCACTCTCCGGGGGCGTTCAGGATGGCCATCAGCTCTGCCAGCGTCTTCGGCTTGTCTTCTTCCGGCTCTGGTTGCGAAATTAATTGCACAGGAGGCGTGTACTGAACAGCCTTCGGGACAATCTTCCCTGCAGATTTCTTCTCGACCGGGAAGGCGAGGTTGATCGCGATGCCGACATGCTTGAGCAGGAACTCGATGCTCGGCTGCGCTGGCGTCGTCTTGACTCCTGCAGCCTCCTCCACGGCCTTCACGAACTTGATCCAGTGCCTGATGGCCCAGGACACGACTGCGGCTCCACGGCCACCCGGACAGGCTTTCAGCAGATGCTTGAACTGGCCCATCTGCTTCATCGTGAACGGGCCAAAGTATTTCGGGCCGTACACCTCCTGCACGGTGTCGATCCAGACCTGCTTCAGGCCGGTAGCCGAGTCGGGCTGGTTCAGGAGCTTCYTCGCCTTGACGGACGCCATCACGTCGCTGGCCTTCATGGACTGGTCTCCGGTCGTCTTGGGGGTGATGTGAGCCTTGGCAGCCTTGCCGCCCTTGGCGGGCTTGTGAGCGGCTGGGGCGGGCTGAGGGAGCGAGGGGGTTTGGGGGAGTGAAGGAGAACTCGGGAGAAGACCGGGATCTGTTGAAGGGACTTCAGGGTCTCCCTGGCACTCGGGTTGAAAACCCGATTGCGTTTCAGTCTCTCCTTCTTTCTCTCCTTCAAGGAGATACGAAGTATCTTCTTTATGAGTTGGCCCTCCAGGGCCGACTGGACCTGGCCCCACAGGGCCAACTGGAACTGGCCAGCGGGAGCGGGCCATCCACTTACGTCCGTCCCGCTCGATCCGGGGCTCCCACGCCATCAGGCGGTAGAGAACGACCCCGGCAGTCAGTGAGTCGGTCGCCGCGTTGCAGCAGCCGAGCTTTGATTTAGCAGCCATCATTCATCCGGTTCTAGTGAAATTAATTGCACAGCAGCGTGGAAAAAGCCCCGTAGACGCCAGCTGGAGGTCGGCGCTACGGGGTCTTCTGCACCCGGCAAGCTGGGGGGCCTTTGCGCCGGGGAGTGTGGGATCTATCCGCTACTACGGATCGCGCCGTCGAAGCGACTCAGTGAAGGTCGTATAAGGCCCCATGGTGCTCACGAAAGGCAGTCTGGTCAAGTAAGGACAAGATTAGCCAATGCTCGTTCATGCCACGCTTCGCCGAAAGAAGCGTTTGACTGCGTTGATCTCCGGGCCGTCCGTGGCGGCACTGACGAGGCGGAGGCACTCCGTCGCGGAGATGCTGGGGGGCGGCAGCTGGGCWACCGTCGCGGCCCTCACCTCATCAAGCGCGTGCGCCATCCTGGCCGCGCGGCCTCGAAAGCGTCATGTGCCTTGCGCATCGCTTCGAGGGCGGCCTCTGCCATCTCAGCACGCTGCTCCATAGAGGCGACCGCGTCCATCGCCATGACCTGAGTGTCAACGAGCATGTCCGAGAGGTCGTTGCCGTGCGCCTTCGCGGTCTCCACGGCAGCGGGTGCTGCTGGCGGGGTGGGCAGCTCCACCGCTGGCGCGGACATGCGAGCAAGGGCTTTGGCAGCCTCGGAGAGTAGGCCAAACGTGGCCCCATCGGAGCGTGAGGCGAGTTGGAGCAGTCGCTCCGTGAGATCAGCCTTGGTTACCATCGGAGCCCCCGGCACGGGCGTGCGAGTTCCAGCAGGCGGGCTGTCGGGCATCGCCGCGGAGCCGCTGTCCCCAAATGCCCCTTTGCTCCCTGGCACTAGCTAGCCGCCGTCCCTATCGGCCCACCACCGATCCCGCAGATCAGATATCGTCTCGTCGTCCTTCGCCCGTCAGGTCGGGCTCTGTGAGCGCCCACATCACGCCTTCAAGCATGTGGTACAAGGCTTCGCCCTGTACGTCATCCGACAGCATCGGGACACCAGGCACGCCACACGTGACATGGGCGACGATCAGTTCGCTGGTGGCGTCGACTGCGGCATCCCAGCCCGCAGGGCTGCGCATGAGTGCTCTGATGGGTGTGATTTCCCGGGCCGTGACCTGGGAACGCCAGGTGCGCCCGAGCCTGAGGCCATACAAGTGGGGATCGGCTCGGGCTTCGCGGGCTTGCGCGAAGTCGATCACGTTCCGGGAGCGCATGCGTTCCCCCTTCTGTGCCTTCGGGCATGAGAACGTAAAGATGATCGGCGAGCCGAGATCAAGTCAATAAGACAAAGGTTAGAGGTCCGTCACCGAAACGTCGTGGGCAAGAAGCGCCGCACTTTCTCGATCACCAATTTCAGCACGAAGCCCCCGCCCCACCCGGTCAGGGCGGATCCGACGATAAGCAGCCCGAGGATGCTGGGGTTGAAGCCGGTTACAATCAGCAGCCCGATCGGGAGAACAAGCACCAGAATGGTGCCAAGCCGGGCGTTGATGAGCGTCGCAACGCCGACGACACCGGCGACGCTGGCGATGATGTAGCAGATGGTGTTGAGTCCATGGGTTATTCCATGGGGCGGAGGGCGCGCTTGGTGCAGGCCGAGCGCACGTAACCGTAGCATCTGCTGGCCCCTTGAATGGGCGTTCGTGCTTTCATCATATTGCCCTCGCCTACTGACACTCGGGCTCGTCCTTGAACGCGAGCGATGTCGATCGCCCGACTGGCACGGACCTCGACACCGGCGACAGATGGGGACAAGCACACAGCCCGCAGCCGCTTGACGTCTTATGTTCATGGCAGATCGGCCTCGACGACCGCCCCCCCCGAATACTCTGCCCCTGCGTCCGCCGCTTGTTGCTCTCCGCCAAAGATTTGCTTGCCCCTGCCCAGGCTGGCTTCTTGCGGCTTGGGGCATGCCGCAGGTCCCTGAAGCTCCAGTGCGCAGGCGCTACCAGCATGGCTTCTGAATAGGCCGTGGCTCCGCGGCAATAGCTTCGACCAGCTTGTTTCGATGACGCGAACACCGAGCGCAATTCAGCGTTAGCCCTCGCCGGCTCAGTGCGGCGCCAACATCCCGCCCACGCGGGTTCCTGCAGTGATCATCCGACCATGGCGATCAGGCCGGGGTTCGCGTGCAGGAGGCGGCGAGCGCCGATCCCCGCGCGGTCCCCCCTTACCCGCGCACAATGCCGATTTACCGCTTCTTAACCACGGCGGGCGCCATTCTAAGGTGTCCATCAGAGCCGGGGGCCTGGAAAGGACCGTGACCATGCGAGCGCTCGATGCTGATCAAGCCGTCGTGGATCAGTTCGTTGGCCTGCCAGTTGCCATCGTCGAGCGCCGGTTGATCCTCGCCACGCTGCGGAAAACCGGCGGCAACCGCACCCATGCGGCCTCGCTGCTCGGCATCTCCATCCGCACGTTGCGTAACAAAATAACTTTGTACGCAGCGGACGGCTACAATGTACGGGAACCTGCACATCCAGCGGCACAATGAGCACGCGATGTCCCTTGCCTCCTCACATGGCATCGCCGCAGCAAACCTCGTCTCCACCGCAACCATGGCCGGCCTACTGCGCTCCCTGGTGCAGAAATGCGTATTGCAGCCCGCCGACGTAAGGGAGATCTACGAAATCGCCCTTCTCATTCTTGAACAGCAGCAAGGCGCTGTGCCGGACGCGGAAGTAACCTTCAAGGCCGCCCGATCCGCAATTGAACCATCTGCGGCATTGAGGCCCTGGAACCGGGTGGTGGGATAGAGAGGTTCATAAAACTGGCAGTTCGGCCAGAATTCCGAGCAGATCGCGCGGCTAGCCCAGTGCAAATAGTACCACTTGCGGGATGCACCAAACGAAGAGGCTCGGCATTTGCGACGTGGTATCTTGGGCTAGGAATTCAGTTCTAAGATAGAGCGGTCGCTGAAGCCGAAACGAGATTATTGCCCCCTGAGATGACAGCAACGAGGCTGCTGCACAGCCACAGTAATCCCGGAACCAACGGAGAGGGGAAGCTCTAAGACCTCAAAGGCTGCTATCGGAACTCAGCTGCCACGGCTGAGATTGATCGGTACCCGCGTCAGATAGAGCTTCCCCTCCCACTTCCCCAGCCTAGGCAGCCGACGGCTGCTCCGCAAGAAGCAGTTCCAACAGTCACTCCGCTTGAAGCCGAGCTAGGGGCCGACAAAGGCGGGCGTGGAGCCTCGCCTCTGAGGTCTCGATCCGCTCGGCCTTCTTGTCGAAGGCGTGGCGGCGCATCCATTTAGGCTTCTGCCAGATCAGGCTATTGATCGCCCCACGGTCGCAGAGCTGACGCCGGAGCTTGAACGCCTGGTTGATGACCTGATCATGAGGCGATTTGCGCGGCGAGCGATAGCCGCTCAAAATGCTCCTGCCATTCCGCTCCTGTTAGGGGGCGGCCCAGTTCCGCTTCATCCTCGGCAATCGTGCCTTCGCATTCCGCATCGCTGGGCGGACGGTTACTGATCATGAAGAACACACCACTGCTCGCGCGTATTGCCTCCAGTTTCGCAATGCGCTCTGACAATCGCGTCATGGCGCCGGCCTCGCTGCGCTCGCCATGATGACGGCATTCAACTCGGCATCGGACATCAACCGCACACGGCCGCTCGGCGTTTGATCGACCAGGTCGCCCGTCGTGCGCATAAACGCCGCCAGCTCAGTGTCGGAAAGCCCAGGCACATCGCTCCATCGGGCTTCCGGCAAATCCGCAGGCTCGCGCATCACGCCCATGACGGTCGGATCGCCACGCTTCAGGGCTCCAGCCGCGAGCGCTCGCTCGTAAGCCTGCTTGCTGGAGGGCCTCCGCCGACCGCTCCCAGAGCACGAACGCGATGGCTGCCCGATTGCCGCCAGCATACCGCTGCTCCAGTACCCTGAAACGGCGTTGGAGGTCGGTCATGTATCTGCCCTCATCGTGGTGCGGACTGCTGCGACGGCGTGAGGGCCGGGCTCCCCGATTAACTCGGGACTGAACTGCTCCGCCCATTCTGGATCAGCCAAAATAGCCGCCACGAGCGCGTCGATCTCTTGCTGGGCGACGGGACCAACGGCCGGCCGGCGCCGGGCCTCCAGCTTGGCGAGGCGAAGGTGGGTGGCCTTCCTCATGCTCGCCCTCCTTCGAGTGCCTCGTGCCTGCGATGCAAATCGGTGACCTCGATGGCGTTGCGTGGGCATCGACCAGCCTGCCGAGTTCGGCGGCTTCCGATGGCGTCAGTTCCCCCGCTGTGACCGCCTCCAGGATTGCCTGCGTGGCGTTGCGCAGATCGGCGGCAGTCTCGATCCTAGGAAGGTCGAACGTCACGGGTCGGTCGCGACGAGCGGGCGCCAGCCGATCCATGCACAGCCACAGCGCGGTCATATCGCCGGCCTTGGCAAGCTCTACAGCCTTGCGCGTAAGTACCTCTGCCTCGCCCTCCAAAATGCGATGCGATGAAGTCGAAGACGGCGAGCGTCATCAAAAGAGCGCCCCCGCTGGTTTCCTGAGCCGCCGGCTTCCTCCATTCCCCGCCGGGCCTCGCCTCGCCTCGCCTCAGGCGTTCCCGTTCCGGGCCGCCTCCGAGCCTCCATTCCCCAATTTAACTGGCAAATCTGCAAACAATCAAATCATAGCGCGCGCTCGATTATGTAATAATGCCCGTAAAAATAACACCCCCAACCACGACGACGATGCGCTGCCCCTGTGATTGGGCTAGACATGGGACGACGAGTTGCCGAGTGAAGTTGTTGCGCATCCGCAAGCGGAGGCCCAGGAACCATGACCCACAAATGCGGAGCAGGCCTTTGCCTTCTTCGTGTGGTGCCGCTTTGATCGAACGTCAGCTTGCGGACCGGGGTCGGACGGGAAAAATCGACCGAGACATTTGAAGTTCAGTGTCAGGCGACCGGAGTTGGCCCAATTCCCGACATTTGCAGCGTCGGCCTTCGGGCCGGGCATCTTTGCTTACCTCAGCCTGAGCTTTTCTCCAGGAAAGTATCCACTCTTGGTCCCGGAGTTGACTTAGCGGCGGCGCGGCTTCGCCGTCCGGCCAGATCCAGTGGCCTGCCGGCCCGCGCTCTTATTTGGGCAGCATTGGGATGATAACGAACGCGGCGAGAGCAAGCACGACCGCGATGCGCAGCCAGACATCTCTGAGGTGTTGTTCCTCACAAGCATGCGACGCTCCCCTAACGCAACGACAGAACTCACATGTTGAACCCGTCTGACCTGCATCCCAGTGATGGAGCCACCCA
>NZ_JBFTZN010000102.1:0-17628 GCF_056406775.1 Allobosea sp. P1_A7 | reverse complement strand
GGCCGGCGCCCGCCATGTCCGCACCCGGCCCTACACCCCGCGAACCAACGGCAAGGCCGAGCGCTTCATCCAGACCAGCTTGCGCGAATGGGCCTATGCAAGACCCTATCAGAGCTCGGCAGAGCGCCACGCCGCCATCGGACCTTGGGCCGACAACTACAACCTCTCCCGCCCTCACTCAGCTCTCGGCGGAAAGCCGCCATAGGCAAGACTGAACAACCTTCTTGGAAACGACACCTAGCGCGCGACTGAGGGGGAATCGCGATGGCGCGTCGCTTCAAAGGCGGGAACCTGAACGGCGAAGTCGTAGAGCCAGCCCGCCAGGACGGGGAAGGTCGCACGCCAAGCTCCCTCGAAGCGAAGATCGAGGTATCCAAGCGCCGCAGCTAAGGAAAAGTCGCCGATTTGCAGCCGATGACCAGGGCGGACGACAATTTGGCTCGCGCGTGCCAAGCCGCGCATAATCTTTGCCTCCTGGTGCGCCGTCCAGCGCGCTTCGCGCTTTGCCTCCTCGCGCCAGCGCCGTTCGTAAATGATAAGAACGATCGCCTCCATCACGCCGTCAGCCAGGGCTTCGTAGGCCTGTCCGACAAAGTAGGCATCGCCCCGCTGAGTCAGAGCATGTCCGCTCCGTGCGTCGAGATAGGCAGCGATCACAGCTGAGTCGAATAAAGCGTCGCCCTGCAGCGTGATCAGCGTCGGAATCTTGGCGAGCGGATTCGCGGCAAGGAAGGCGGCGTTGGGCGTCGCAGTATCGACGAAGCGCTCATCAACGATGCCTTCAAACCCGAGATGGCGCGTCAGCATACGCACCTTGCGGGAGAATGGAGAGGCGGGAGCGCAGTAGAGGATCATCAGGATGGTTCTTGCTAGGCACGTGTCAGCCGCCCGCGGGCCACCGCCGCGGCGCCGGCGGCGAGGCGGCTGAGCGTATGCAGGGGCCGTTGCGCGAAGGCCGCCGCGGCCGGGCGGACGAGAGAACCGAACTTGCCTTCGAAGGCGTAGGTGCCAGCCGCCTGCAACCAGATGTCAGCCATCGCTTTGCGACGGTCGGCTGGCGCGAGGGCCGCGAAGACGTCGCGGTGCTTTGTGAGTAGTAATACGGCCGACCGCTCCACAACCTCCCCGAGCCGCGCGCGGCGATTATAGACGCGCGCCAGCGGCTCGCGCACCGCGACGATCGATCCCCCGCGAGTGTAGCGGATCAGCCAGTCCCAATCCTCGAAGCGAGGCAGCGTCTCATCGAACGGACCGACGGCGTCGAAAACGGCGCGGCGCGTGAGCTGCGTCGTGCCGGGATTCAGGTCGCAATCCATCGCCAGTCGCCGCGCCCAGTCGGGACTGTCCTCAAGCGGTTGCAGCCGCGTAACGGCGTGGTCGAGCAGATGCATCTCAACCCCAGTGCAAGAGACCCCGACGTCGGCGGGCGCATACTCAAGCGCTGAAATCTGGATTTCGAGTTTCCGTGGAAACCATTCGTCATCCGAATCAAGAAAGGCAACGAGCGATCCGGACGACGCCGCGACGCCGGCGTTGCGTGCTGCCGATGCACCACCGTTGCGCTCGCGGCGCAGTAGCCGCAGGCGCGGATCGTCAATTGCCGTGACGATCGCAGCGGAAGCGTCGCTGGAGGCGTCATCGACGACTACAACTTCAATATCTACGAAGCTCTGCGCCAAGGCGCTTTCGACCGCGCGCCGGATGGTGGCGGCGCGGTTGAACATCGGGATCACGACGCTGACACGTGGGGCTGATGCCGTCGTCATGGCTCCTCTTTATTAGCGGTTGGATCGAGGCGGAAGGTCTGGTCGAGAACTGCCTGCCTGTGGAAGCGAGCAGGCAGCAGGGGCGAAGCGAGCGCGTGTAGCCAGCCGGACAGTGGCTGCGCCGCGGCGTAGGCGAGATGGCCAGCTGCGCGACGTTGCGTGGCGTCGACCGGTCCGGCCCAGCGCGGTTTCAGCGCGTAGGATTGCAGGGCGTAGCGCAGTGCCGGTGTGTCGGGCGCGCGAAGACCGACGAGCGCGGCATGATAATAAGCGGCGCTTAGTGCCTGAGGCCCCAGCTTGCGGATATGTTCGGGAAGGTCGGGGCGCGCCAGTAGCCGTTTGATCATCTCGATCTTCTGGCGCGCTAGACGCGGCCCCTGGCCACGGCGGGTCATACCGCCAGCGTGCAGCCGCCAAGTCGCCAGCACCTGCGGCAGCCGCTTTACTTTTGCGCCGCGTAGGCCGTATCGCAACCAGAAATCGTAATCAGAGATCAGCGAGGCGCGGGCGTCGCGCACGGGCTCGCCGGCGAGAGCGCCGACCCGAAAGAAGGCTCCCGGTCCGGGGAGGCAGAAATGCTGGCAGAACAGCACCTCATAGTCATAGTCGCGCGTCGTAACCTTCGCCAACTGCCGCCCGTTCGCGTCGATCTTGAACCAATCCGGATAGACCGCATCTAGAGTGGGGTCGTCGCGGAAGGCCGCGCGCACGGCATCGAGGAGGCCCGGCAGGACCGGATCGTCGGCATTGACGATTCCGATGATCTCACGGTCTGCGCGCGCGACACCCGCGTTGACGGCATCTGCCTCACCGGCGTTGGCCTGCGTGATCAGCTCAATCGGTAGATCGGCGGCCGTGAGGCGAGCTCGCGTGGCGTCGGTCGAACCGTCGTCAACGACGACATAACGGTCTCCCGGACGCAACTGTACGGCGACGGATGACGCGGTCTCAACAATATAGTCGGCTCCGTTGAATAYCGGCGTAACCACGGCGAGCGAGGGGTCCTGCGTCATGACAGCGGCTCCTGTGCGGCAAGGCGGCGATAGAGGGACTCATAAGCGCGCACCATCGCGTCGAGCCCGTGACGCACGCGGGTTTCGGCAAACGATGCCGCCCACCGCGGATCGCCTGCCCGCGCGAAGGTGAGGGCGGCGGCAAGCGATTGCGGTTCGGCGGGAGGCGCCAGCGCCTCGCGTGGACAGGGGAGTCGCTCTACGTCGCCGACGCGGGTGGCGGCAATCGGCTTGTCCATAACCAGCGCCTCAAGCAAAGCCATGGGCATGGCCTCGCCATAGCGCGAACCGAGTAGAACAGCGTCGGACGCGTCAAGCAGGCCCGGCATATCGGAAACCTCACCGAGCATCACGACGGCAGCGCCTAGCCCGCGCGCAGTGATCAGGTCGCGCAATCCGGCGTCTGAGCCGTTCATGCCGCGTCCCGCAAGCAGCAGTCGTGCCATCGGCGTATCGCGTCGGAATAGCGAGAAAGCGTCGAGACAATTGGGCAAGTCCTTCTGCGGAGCGTTGCGAGCGCTCAAAAGTACGACGAACGCGTCGTCGGCGAGGCCGAACGCGTTGCGGCGCACCGCACGCCGCTCCGCATTTGGACGGAAGAGGGCAAGATCGACGCCGTTATCGATGACGAGGCCGCGTCGTGGCGCATAGCCCCGCGCCTCATGAAATACCCGAGCTGAGGCCGCGCAATAGACGATCGCGTCGGGCGTCGAGCGAGAGCGCGCGGCGAGCGTGCGATCGATCAGATGCAACGGTGGATTGGCAAGAAATCGCGGAAACGTAGTGTTGTGGATCGACCACACCAGAGGCGCCCGACCACCAACGGCGAGGCTAAGGAAGGCGCCATAATAGAGCCAGCCCTGGACTATGTCTGGTCTCAATCGCTCAACCAGAGCGCGTAGACGTCGACGCGATGCCGGCAGATGGGTAACTCCCCGTAATCGGCGCGTCAGGTCGAAGCCGAGATCCTCGACCACTAAATCGGCGCGGTCGAAAAACACCTCCTCCTGCATTAGCGCCACATGATGGGCGACTCCGGCCGGGGCCCGCGTCGCGAGTTCGAACAGCAGCCGCTCGGCGCCGCCCTGGCGCAAATGAGGAGCAATATGTAGGATCTTTAGCCCAGCCATGCAGCGCTCACTAAGACTTCACTGCTTACGCCACACCGTCCGATTGACGTAGTCGATGTAGCTCAGAACGATCGCGACTACCTTGCGCGAAACAGGGCCGGCGACATAGTCGCCGACCCGCCGCGGTGTCAGTCCGGTAGCCTGGGCGCGAATGACGAAACGCACCGAGTCAAGCACCGACGCACGCGTGAGCCCGCACATTACCAGCGTTCCCTCGTCCATGCCCTCGGGGCGCTCATGAGCCTGACGAATGGTCACGGCAGGGAAGCCCAGCAGCGAGCTTTCCTCAGTGATTGTGCCGCTGTCGGAGACAACGCAGGCCGCCGTCATTTGCAGCTTGATATAGTCGTGGAAACCGAACGGCGGCAGGAACTGAACGCGCGAATCGAGCTGGTTTTCGCCGAGAGCCTCCAGCCGCTTGCGGGTGCGCGGATGGGTCGACACGATCACCGGCCAGTTATGGGTTTCAGCCAGCCCATTAAGCGAATCGAGCAGGTCGGCAAGATTGCGCTCGTTGTCGACATTTTCCTCGCGATGGCTGGAGACGACGAAGAATTGGCGTTCGGTAAGGCCGAGGCGGTTGAGAACGTCGGAAGTCTCATACCGGGGACGGAAATGCTCGAGCACCTCATGCATGTGCGAACCTACATTGAAGGTCTGCTCGGGCGGCAGGCCCTCAGCGAGCAAATAGCGCCGGGCGTGCTCGGTCAGCGTCATGTTGACGTCGGAGAGATGATCAATGACCTTGCGGTTGAGTTCTTCGGGGACACGCTGATCGAAGCAGCGATTGCCGGCTTCCATATGGAAGACTGGGATCTTGCGCCGCTTGGCTGAGATTACCGCCAGGCCCGAATTGGTGTCACCGTAGATGAGCACTGCATCAGGCTTCTCTAGCTCCATCACTGCGTCGGAGCGCCTTAGCACCTCAGCGATCGTGTCGATTGCCGAGCCCCCGGCCGCCTCGAGAAAATGGTCCGGCTTGCGGATGTCCAAATCCTCAAAAAACACCTGATTGAGGCCATAATCGTAATTCTGACCGGTGTGGACTAGCACGTGATGGGTCTGCTCGTCGAGTTGGGCGATGACCCGACACATCTTGATCAGCTCGGGCCGAGTGCCCACAATCGACATCACCTTGCGCATGTCTAGTTCCGCAGTTCGGCCTGGATGTAGTCGAGGCCGAGAAGCAGCTTCTTCACCCCCTCAACGTCGAGAATCTCAGTGTTGTCGGAGGTGTAATCCTCCGCCATCGAGATCGCGCTTTCGCCCTCGACGAAATATTTGGCGTAGTTAAGATCGCGGTTGTCTTGGGGGACACGGTAATAGCCGCCGTGATCGGCTGCGCGCGCCATCTCCTCCCGCGAGACCAGCGACTCGTAACGCTTCTCGCCATGACGCGTGCCAATCACATTAATCGGAACGCGCTTTTCGAAGATCTGCATCACCGCTTCTGCAAGGTGGCCGATTGTCGAGGCGGGCGCCTTCTTGACGAAGATGTCGCCTTGCTCAGCGTTGCGATACGCATAGATGACCAGATCGACCGATTCCTCGAGCGACATGAGAAAGCGTGTCATGTTCGGATCGGTGACGGTGATCGGCTGGCCCGCCTTCACTTGCGAGACGAAGAGTGGAATCACTGAGCCACGCGACGCCATCACGTTGCCGTAGCGTGTGGCGCACAATGTGGTGTCGCTCTGCGAAAGCAGACGGGCGCGTGCGACCGTGATCTTCTCCATCATCGCCTTGCTAATACCCATGGCGTTGATCGGGTAGACCGCCTTGTCCGTAGAGAGCACAACAACGCGCCGGGCGCCAGCGTCAATGGCGGCTTCTAGCACGTTGCTCGCGCCGAGGACATTCGTGCGCACCGCCTCCATCGGGTAGAACTCGCAAGAGGGCACTTGCTTTAGTGCGGCGGCGTGAAAGATAAAGTCGACACCGCGCATCGGAGCGCGCAGGCTGGTAGGCTCACGCACGTCGCCGATGTAAAATTTGACGCGGTCATTCTTTAGCTCGAGGCGCATGTCCTCCTGCTTCTTCTCGTCACGGCTGAAGACGCGGACCTCGCCGATTCCTTCGCGCAGGAAGCGACGCAGAACGACATTGCCGAAGGATCCGGTTCCGCCAGTGATGAGCAGGGTCTTACCCTTGATGTCCATGGGATAGATTACTTTCTCTTGGCGCGCGCTCAACGTGCGGAGCGCATGCGGGCTATTAGCTCGGGCCAAGGCGGAGCGACATATCCCGTCGCCGCGCGGAAGCGCGAGCCGTCCATTGAACGGTCGATCGCCACCGCGTCATCGGGGACGATATCTATTGACTTGCCGTATTCCTGCGACACCAGCTTCAGGAGCTCGAATTTGTTGATCTTGTCGGCGGCGACATGCCAAACGCCGCGCAACTCCGGATGCGGAATAACGACGTCGCGGATAACGCGCGCCAACTCGACGGTCGGGAGACCCGTGTAGATCGCCCCCCGATATCCCTTCACCGAGGGGCCGGGCTGGCACAGGAACCAGTCGATCAGCGAATGGGCGGAGTTAAGCTCATGACCGATGATCGAGGTGCGCAGCGTGACTGCATTGGAATAGTCAACCTCACCCAGAAACTTGCTCTTGCCATATAGGTCTTCGGCGTTCGACGGGTCCTTCTCGTTGTAATCACCCTTGCGCCCGTCGAAAACGCAGTCGGTCGAGACGTGCACGAGGCGCGCGCCCGTCGCTCCGCAGAGTTCGGCGAGCCGGTGCGGCAGGAGTGAATTCAAAGTGATGGATACGAGGGGATCCTTGGCGGCGGAGAGCTGTTTGACAACACCAACGCAGTTAATAACCACGTCTGGCCGCGTTTGGCCGATCACACGGACGAGGCGGTCTTGATCGGTCACATTGACGTCGCCGAGCAGGCGAGCGCTCGTGCTCTGAGAAAGCGCTGCTGGCGAGCCACCTCGGATCGTACCGACAACCTCGAAGCCTGGCGAAGCGGCGAAGAGCCTATAGGCAGCGTTACCAAGCATGCCCCCGGCACCCAGGATGAGGATTTTGGTCAACGTCATCTCCGGTCAATTTGCTGGAACGGCGTCTTTCCGTCATCACTGACGCCTCGGTCAAGTCCGCTAAGCGCGAACGATTTACTCAACCGACCTGGTCTTGTCGAGCCGCCCGATCCGCCGCAGCAGAACGCGTTTGCGAGACGAGGATGCGAGGTGTTACAGGAGCGCCGCGGCGGACTCTCCGGTCCGGCGCGAGTTCAAGGATTGAAGCGTTGACGAGTTGGGGCGATCATCTGCGCCGGACGACGGAATTGACTTTGCGTTTGACGATGCGCGATTTTGAGGCGCGTTATCGCGGCAGCATACTCGGCGTTGGCTGGGCGTTTCTGACGCCACTCCTAACCGCGTTGATCTTCACCTTTGTATTCTCCTCGGTGTTTCAAGCGCGGTGGGGAACTGGGCGGGACGGAGTCGACGCCAACTTCACGTTGATACTGCTCGTCGGCGTCCTCTTGCACTCCATGCTCGCGGAGACTTTGAACCGAGCTGCGGGATTGATCCTCGCCCACAGCAGCTATGTGAAGAAAGTCGTCTTCCCGCTCGGCACACTGCCCGTCGTCGTCGTGCTGGGAGCCCTGATCACCGCAGCTTTTGGCCTGTTGATTGTCATCTTGGGCCATGCACTGTATAGCGGCCGCGTCGAGGCAACCGCGCCGCTCTTTGTCCTCATCATTATTCCCTATCTGCTCCTGCTGCTGGCGTCGGCCTATGTGCTATCGGCTTTGGGAGTTTATCTCCGCGACATCGGACAGATCGTGAGTTTCGTCGTCACCGCCTCGATGTTCCTGACGCCGATCTTCTACCCGATCTCGTCGGTTCCACCCAGTTTCCGGACGTTAATGCAGCTCAATCCGCTGACCATCGTGGTCGAGGAGACGCGCAGCGTGTTGCTGTTCGGCCAAGTTCCGAACTGGCAGGCTTTGGCATTTTTGTGGATGGGAGCGCTGGTCGCACTGCCTGCGGCGATCTGGGTCTTCAATCGCCTGCGCGCGGGATTCGCCGATGTGCTCTGAGATCGCGATCGAGGCTAAAGAGCTCTCGAAGGCCTACCAGATATACCGGCGCCCGTCCGACAGGCTAGCGCAGGCTATAATGCCGCGCCTGCGGCGGGCGGCCGCGCCGGCCTTGCGTGCGGTAGGAGTCGATTGGCCGGGAAAGAACTATTACGTTGACCATTGGGCGCTGAATTCCATTAGCTTTGAGGTGCCGCGCGGCGATAGCATGGCGATCATCGGCCGCAACGGGTCGGGCAAATCCACGCTGCTGCAACTCGTCTGCGGTACCTTGGCTCCCACCAATGGCGAGGCGCGCGTCAAAGGGCGCGTCGCCGCGCTACTTGAGCTGGGGTCGGGCTTCAATCCCGAGTTTACTGGCCGCGAGAACATTTATCTCAACGCATCGATCCTCGGCATGTCGCGCGAGGAAACACAGGCGCGTTTCGACGACATCCTCGCCTTCGCCGACATCGGCGAATTCATCGAACGACCGGTGAAAACCTATTCGACGGGTATGGCGATGCGTCTGGCGTTCGCAGTGATCGCCCATGTCAATGCGGACGTGCTTATCATCGATGAGGCGCTAGCGGTGGGTGACGCCTACTTCCAGCAGAAGTGCCTGAGATGGCTGCGGCAGTTCCGCGAAAGTGGGACTGTATTGTTCTGCGGCCATGACACCGGCGCGGTGATGAGCCTGTGCAACAGCGCGATTTGGATCGACAAGGGCGATCTTGTGATGCAGGGCTCGGCCAAGGACGTTTGCGAAGCTTATTCGGCTTCCATCATGAGCCAGACGCAAGGACTGTCGAACCAACCGATTCTGCGGCAGCGCGCCAAGGCAAATGCTCTCGCCGTCGACGCGTCGGCAACGACGGGTGAGCGGGCGGCGCCCGAGGCCAAGGCCAAACCCGTGACGCGCCCAGACGCGCCCAAGCCGGATCGGCCGGTAATCTTCGAGAACATGGCAGATAGCGCCGATTTTGGGAGTGGCAAGGCGCGCATCCAACGTGTCAATTTCACTCACGCCGACGGCTCACCGCTTCACTGGATAGAGGGTGGGGAGGACGTACGGCTTCTCATCGAGGTCGCCGTCCTTGCCGATCTCGATGCGCCGATCGTGGGTTTCCACATCAAGGACCGCCTCGGCCAGCCGATCCTGGGCGACAACACCTTCCTGACGACCCTCGCCCGTCCGATCACGGCCCGGGCGGGCCAGATTCTTGAGACGAGTTTCGCATTCCGGTTGCCCGCGCTCGCATCTGGACGCTATTCGGTGACAGCGGCCTGTGCTTCCGGAACTCTGGAGAATCATGTGCAGCATCAGTGGATGCATGACGCCCTGATGTTCGACGTCCATTCGCCTTTCCGAAACGGGGTCCTGGTGGCGATCGATATGGATCGCATTCAGATCGATGCAATCGATTCGCACCTTCCCCAAGAACCGACCGATGCCTGACGCCGATGCGCGTCTCCGATTACGGAAGCTTCGCGCCCGTTAGCAGTATAAAGTTGGCGGCCCTTCGGTGGAACCCGCAGGGCCGAATTCCGAATGGCGACTTATACGGACGGGCGAACGAACCGCGGCGACATTCTTGGCTAGTGTTCTCTCGATTTGTGATCTCGATCATGGCCGCGCGGCTTATCGACCAAGCGACGGCGGCGCGGAATTGACAACATTCTGTATTTCATGGATGGCGATGGGGCTCACGCCTTCCCGTCGAGCGAATGATATGAGTGCTCGGCCTTTGCGATGAGTCGAGCGCATAGTGATGGAACGTCCAGTGACGCAATTGTCCCCCAAGACCCGTTTCTTGAATCGTCTCCCGGGTTTGCGACGCTATTACGCCACCCTCACCCAGCTCGATTCCGAGCGCATCGGCGCTCTGCGGGCCCTGGAGAAACACCAGATCGAAGCTAACACGCGCGAAAGCCTGCTGCGCGAGGAAGCATCCAGGCTCGTCGCGGAGCGAAATGCGTTGCGCGAGGAGCGCGGCGCTTTGACCGAACGCCTAGCTGCTAAAGCCGCGTTTGAAGACCAGTTCAACCATCTTCTGGTGAAGCTCGATAATGTCTCGGCCCAAACCCTCGGGGTGGGCGCACGTCACGAGGAAGCTGTCGCCCGCCTCGGACGCCAATTGGGCGTGGACCCCGCTGCCCCGGGGGGCGACGGAAGCGCCGCAGAACTCTATCTTGATCTGCTGGTGGCGTCTCTGACCGGCCTGCTGATCGAGGACGGCTCGCAAGCGCCCTGGACGGAACGCAAGTTCGACCCGTCGTTGCGCGCCATTGGCCGCGATTGGCCCGAACAGGCGATCACGATGATCGGCACTGCCCGTATGCGCAATTTGCGCATGCTGACGACGCAGGCTTTGGATGAGGGCGTTCCCGGCGACTTCATCGAGACTGGCGTCTGGCGCGGCGGCGCCTGCATCTACGCCAAGGGAATCTTCAAGGCCTATGGCGCGAAAGACCGCAAGGTCTTCGTAGCCGACAGTTTTCGGGGTCTGCCCGAACCTGACGCATCGCGCAATCCGGCCGACACGGGGGACACACATCACACCTACGCCCAACTCGCCGTCTCGCGTGAGGTCGTCGCCGGCAATTTTCGCCGTTACGGACTTCTCGACGAACAGGTGATCTTCCTTGAGGGTTGGTTCAAGGACACTCTTCCCGTTGCGCCAATCGACCGGCTGGCCGTGCTGCGGCTCGACGGGGACATGTATGAGAGCACGATGGATGCACTCCACGCGCTCTATCACAAAGTGTCGCCGGGCGGGTTCGTCATCGTGGACGATTATGTTCTCGAGCCTTGTGCCCGGGCGATCCACGATTTTCGCGAGCAGCAGGGCATCGAGGCACCGATGCACCCCGTGGACGGCGCGGCGGTGTGGTGGCGTGTTCCCGTCTAGGCTCAAGTCTCAAATGCACGATGCTTGCGGCCATGCGAGCGCCGGAGAGTCTCGGCTGCAAGTTTGTCTTATCGGGGGCCCGAAGAGCATCTGCGCGGCTTCACCGGCATCCTGCAGGCCGACGCCTATGCCGGCTACAACCGGCCGCTCGCCCCTTAGCGTCAGCCCGGGCCAGTCGTCGAGGCGCTATGCTGGAGACATCTATGGATGCCCCCGCTCTGGCAAGGATTTATCGTGCACTGGGGCGTAGATCTGCGGCTGCGGTCATCTATCCGGCCTATCTTGGCGGCGCACCCTGCGTCGCCGGCCTTGATGGTTCATCCGCAAGCCAGGTCCCAATCACGCGCCGCGAGCTCGAAACTCGATGGCTCCAACGGATTCGTCAGGCTCCGGTGCGCCCGGTCTTGCCATCAGGCGCGAGTCTGCCTTCGCGTCGCAAGTCGCGGGCGGCGACGATCGCCCGACCGCGGTCAGGCCCGCCGCGTCGGCGACGCGCCGTAGGACTCACCGTAACGCAGCATTGCCCAGATCGTGCGAGCGGTCTTGTCGGCTATCGCCACCGCGGCCACGTTGGCGGGCCGGCGCGCCCTTAGCTTCGCCAGCCACAGCCAGCGCTTGCCTCGCCAGCGCATCACGGCCCGGCTGCCGTGGATTAGCAGGCGCCGCAGGTAGCCATCGCCTCGCTTGCTGATGCCACTGAGCTTATCGAATCCACCGGTCGAGTTCTGCCGGGGCACGAGTCCGAGCCATGCCGAGAAGTGAGGGCCCGACTTGAACTGGGCCGGGTCGCCGATCGAGGCGACAACGGCGGTAGCTGTGATGACGCCAACCCCCGGGAAGGCGGTGAGCCGGCGGCAGGTACCTCACGCGCCACATGGCCGAGGTCCTCGTCGATGCGCGCTAGCTTCTCGCCGACGGAACGCAGCTCGGCCACAAGGTGGCGCAGCGCCGGCGTGCCAGCGGGGGCACGCGCTCGTCGCCCTCGTCTTCGACTATCGCCGTCAGCACGCCGATATTGTGGGCGCGCTCCGGCCCGACGAGGCCAAGCTCCGTAAGATGGCCGCGGATGGCGTTGATGAGCTGGGTGCGCTGCCGCATGAGCTGATCGCGAACGCGGTGGAGCATCAGGACCTCCTGCTGCGCTACGCTCTTGCTCGGCACGAAGCGCATGGTCGGCCGCGCCATCGCCTCGCAGATAGCCTCGGCATCGGCGGCGTCGTTCTTGTTGGTTTTGACAAACGGCTGTCAATGCCGCCTGAATTTTCCCCAGAAGTGTCGCTTCTGAGGAGTTTTGATCCGGCAGCCACAACGGCCGCACGTATTGCGCTGGCAACAAGCGCGCTTCATGGCCCATTGCGACGAGCAGGCGACCCCAGTGGTGGGCGCCGGGACATGCCTCGAGGCCGACCTCGCAGCGCGGCAGGCTGCGAAAGAAGGCCTCGACCTCGTCGCGCTTGAGCCGGCGGCGCAGCACCGCTCGGCCCTCCTGATCGGCGGCATGGACCTGGAACACGGACTTGGCGATATCGAGCCCGATGCGGGCAACATCGTTCGGCATGGCGCTCTCCTGTGGTCAGAGCCCCCTTGCCAACGTCACACGAAGCGCGACGCTGGGCGAGCGGGGGCATTCATGCCATCATGTCCGGCGGAAGTTCTACGAGCTGGCCCAATCAGGCCCGGCGCCGATCGCCATGGAAGCCCTTGCGCGCATCGCGATGCTCTACCAGGTCGAGGCCGAAATCCGCGGCCGCCCGGCCGAGGAACGTCGTGCCGCCCGGCAGGCCAGGAGCCGTCCCATCGTCGCGGCGCTGGAGTCGTGGCTCAAGGAGAAGCTCGGCCTCGTCAGCCAGAAGAGCAAGCTCGCCGAGGCAATCCGCTACGCCCTCTCGCGCTGGCAGGGCCTCTCCCGCTTCCTCGACGACGGCCGCGTCGAAATCGACTCCAACGTGGTCGAGCGCGCAATCCGGATCGCAAGAATGCGCTCTTTGCCGGCTCCGACGGCAGCGGCGAGCACTGGKCCGTCATCGCCTCGCTCGTGGAGGCCTTCAAGCTCAACGCCGTCGATCCGCAAGCCTATCTCGGCGACGTCATCGCCCGCATCGTCGCCGGCCATCCGCAAAGCCAGATCGACGGCTTGCTGCCCTGGGCCTAGGCCCCCCAGCCGCTCAAGGCCGTGGCCTGAAAACAGCGGTTACGGTGCGCTTTGAGGTGAGTGGCATTGAGTGCGACCGTGCCCCCAGTATCATGCCGCCCGCGCCAATCAATTTCTGCAAGATGTTGGCGACAAACCCTGGTCTGTAGCACACCCTATCGTCAGGTGCCGCCGTGTTCCATCCGTCCAGTTGACCGCTCGCTGACGTCATAACCAAGAAACTGGCGCACTGCACGCTCCATGCGGGGCAGCGTAAAGTCGGCAAGAAATGCGCGCTGCGCAGCAAGGGCCGTCGTCTCGTACAACACCGCATTTTCTACCAGATGAACCAGACCATTATAAACGGATGTTGCGTAAGCGTCGCGGCAGAGATAAGCCGCGCCCCGCTCTTTCAGATAGATGTAAGGTGCCGAATAAGACGGGCCGTGGAACAGGATCGGCCGCCCCGCCGCCAAGTAGGTCGGCACCTTGGAGGGGAAGCTCAAGCGCGAAACCTCCTCCATGTTTGCTGCGAAAGGATAGGGGCAATAGGCGACGTCGCAATTCCGAGCTATTGTCCGGATCACTTCCGGCTGATCCTTCCAGCCCATAAATTTCAGATGGCCGTCTGGAATTTCGCTCGGGGGCGGCTCGTGGCCGAAAGTCATCAGAACGACTTTGCGTTCGCCCACCCTCCACTYGGAGAAGTTGAGGGCGGTCACCAACTGTCTCCATTCCTCGCTCGCGTAGAATTGACCAACCATGCCGACGACTACACTGTCCGTGCTGATAAGCGCAGTCGGCGGCGTTTGTGCGAGCGTGGGATCGATCGAGGCGATCACCGCTGTCGAAGGGACGCCGTAAATCTCCTCATAGTGCCGCGCCATCGGACCCGAAGCCGCCGCGCAGCTCGTAGCCTGCCGCAGCGTGCGATCAAATTGGGCGAGGTCAAGCCGGCGATTGACCGGGTCAACCCCGTGAGCGTCGAGCCACCAGCGCAGGGGATCCCAGACATGAACGCGCAACGGCACACCGAGCTCACGCGCCACCGGCGCGGCTATCCGCACCATAGTCTGTCCCTGCAAAATCGCCCATAGGTCAGTCGCGCCGATCGCGCGGCCATAGGCCACTGCCTGGCGGATGAGGCCGCGAGGCAGGGTCGCACGCTTGACCGCCTCGACGGCGGCCGCACCAACCCTCCCGATCCTGATGCCACGCAGGACTCGGCGTTGCTGTTCGATCGGCTTGGGGATCATCTTCATTTCGACGTCCGCGAGATCGTCATAAAGCTTGGGCTGAAGATGCGGATTGGTCACGCAAAAGACGGCAAGTTCGCTCTTTGGGACGAACCGGCACATCTGTGCCGTCACGATCCCCGCGGTCAGATTGCTGCATGGTGGAATATCAGTCAGGAGAAGGATTCGCCTGCCGGGAGTGTGTCCCGTCATCGCTGCGCCACCTTTCGATAAAGAGCCGCCATCTTGCGCGCGAAATCGCCGTCACTGTAATGCGTCTCTGCCCAACGTCGGCCTGCCGCACCCCGCCGCTGACGCTCTGCGGGAGAACGGACGAGACGTTCGATCGCTTCAGCAAGGGAGGCGGCATCACGCATCGGTGTAGCGATCGCTACGTCCGGGGCCCCCGCGACTTCGGGCAGTGCGGTGCCTTCAAAGACGATAATCGGCTTCGCAAAGGCGAGGGCCTCGATTGCCATCATACCGAAGGCTTCAGCCGTCGAAGGCATCAGAAAAATATCTGTTGCGGCGAAAGAGTCCATCATCGTCGCGCCATCGTTCACCCAACCGAGATCTATGACCTGATGACGACCGATGAACTCATTGAGATGCCCCTTGCCGTGGGTCGTCAGAATCGTCAGTGGGATTCCCATATCGGGCAACCTGCGCAGCGCCTCCACGACATACTCGAACCCCTTGTACGGGCTATCGGCAAAGGCGCGCACGCCGATTACCAGCCGGCCTGGCAGAACTCCCAGCCGGGCCTGCGCCGGCTGCGGATCGACGGGATGAAAACGCTTCAGATCGATGCCAAAGGGAATGACCTCAATTGCCTGTCCCGCAGCGATAGGAGAGCGTGCGGCCATATCGCGCATGTGGCTGGAGGCTACGACGATCTGCGCGCGACTCTCGGCAACGACGCGCTTCTTCCACGCGAACTGCTCGGCCGTGCGGTCCTTCCTCATCGCAAAGGGCAGGTCCAGCGACGGGCACTGCCCGCACCCCTTCTGCCAGCGCTCGCACTCCAGGGAATAAATGCAATGGCCGGTCATCGGCCAGGGATCGTGCCATGTCCATACGCTCGGCTTGCCACGCGTCAGAAAACGGAGTGCGTCCAAACTGAAATAGCCGTCATGGATTATATGGAAATGGACTATGTCGGCGGTGCGATAGGCATTCGACAGGGCCAGGGCGTAAGCCTGCCATTGCAGGCGCGAATGGATCGACAGCATGGATTCGAGCCGCCCGATCACCTTGTTGGCCAGACGCGCGCCTGAAAGGTCGAAGAAGCGCCGGGAGTCCGGGCTGTCGCTTAGCTTGTTCCACACGAGATGCGCAGATTCGACGCCCTCCGCTGCAAGCAGATGGCGAATGTCGAAATTGTTGAAACGACTGCCAACGACGTCGCTTGTGTTGATCTGAAGAACTTTCATGGTCGTTCACTCCCCTCGCGAAGAATCGGCATCCCGAGGGCTTGAAGATAAAAGTTGCGGATCGACGGCTTCATAACCGACAGATCGAGCCGGGAGCGGATAATCTCGAGATTGCGCCCCGCCGCGGCGTCTACCAAGGTATCATCCGTCAGTGCGCGCTCGAAACGCGAGCAAATTTCCTCGAAATCGTCTGGAGAGACCGCGAACCCGGTCTCTCCTTGCACGAACCATTCCTCGCAGCATGACGTGTTCGTCTGAACAGGAAAGGCCCCCATCAACATCGCCTCGAGCACGGAGGTCGAGATTCCGTCGGAAATACTGACGGCCAGATACACTCGGGCGCGTCCGAAGTATTCGAGAATTTCGTCATGGGTGCCTAGATCGATGACGCCGATGTTGAGGACCCCGGCCGCCTTCAATTCAAGCGCGCGTGCGCGCGGGCGGGCCCCGACTGAGAACATGACGATCTCATAGTCCTTCAGGCGGTCGGCAAAACGCTCGAGCACGGCCAGAGAAACCATGGCGCGGCCGGCGAAATGATCGTAGCCCTTGACCATGATGAGCTTGCGCCGCGACGGCGGGGCTTCGCTGCGCAGGCGTTGGGCGGAGTCGACATCGATGCCTCCAGAGTTGGCCAGAATCGGCAACTCAGGGCCGCGGTAGCCGAAGCTGCGTCCAAGCGCGAGATCGCGCCGACACTCGCACGAATAGAGGTCGATCGCTTCGCATACCCGACGGATTTGGCGCGCGTGAGGCTCCTGGCCGCCGAAGTAATAGATGTCACTGCCCCAGTTCGTCGCCAGCCAGCGAGGGAAGCGGTATGATGGGTCTTCCGCAAGCATAAGATCGCGCGCCGCCAGCACAAGATAGGCGTTGTGCTGGAATTCCAGCGAGTGGATGAGGTTCGGCTTTACGTTGGCTATGACCTCGGCCAGCATGCGCGGGCCGTGAAGCGCCATGATGGTTTCCTCGCTTTCGTCGGGCCGGCCKAGCCGTATCCGCGCCTGCGGATCGCCATCGAACGGCACCGCACGGGTTCTCACGAAGTCCCCATCGCGCGACGCCAGTTCCAGCGCAGGCGGCGATGCCTTGTGACGCCGAAGCTTGTCCCGTAGCAGACGGGCGGCGTCAAACGGATTCCTGAACGCGCTCAGAACAAACCTCGCCGCCCGCCGGCCGGTCGAAAGCCAGGGTATGGCGCGGGGCGCGTCAGCGGTGGCAGACTGCGTCACCGTCGGCACATGCAACGTCAATCCGCGGATGTAGGCGTGCGGGGGGGAGGGGTCGTTCGGAAACAGATGCAGGTCAAAACCCGCGTTGACCATTGCTTCGATCCAGCGCGCCGTATGCACGGAATGATGCATCGCCACGAATAGGATGCGGGGGCGCTCGCCATGCGACAGGGGGGACATCTTACCCAATCTTCCCGAGCGCGGCCGAGAAGGCGGCACGAGCTTGTTCGACGCCGAACTCCTGCGCGGCAGCCAGGGCGTTCTTGATCAGACTGGCCCGCAGCGCCGCATCTTCGCTCAGCCGATTCAGCGCCTGGGCGAGGGCCTCGACATCCGGTTGGTCGACCACCAAGCCCGCTCCCCGCGCCGCGAAAAACGATGACACGAACGATCCACGCGGAGCGTGAACGACAACAGGTCGTCCGGAGGCCAAGTATTCGGCGACCTTGGCGGGCGCCGATGAGCGCACGACTTCAGGGATCGGTGACTCGAAAGCCAGAGGCAGGAATAGAATGTCGGCCTCGCGCTGGCGGGCCAGCGCCTGCGCCTGGGGCAGGTGATCGTGCCGGTGGACGAAGGGGCCGACAAGACCGTTGTCTCGGACCTGGGCCTCGCCCTGCGCGGTGTGGAGATGGAGTTGGAAGCGTCCCCCGGTTCGCTCCATCGCGGCAACTAGATTCCTGAAGGCGCTAGCCTGCGCGCTATAAACCGAACCCGTGTATAGCACTATAGCAC
>NZ_JBFTZN010000101.1:0-17767 GCF_056406775.1 Allobosea sp. P1_A7 | reverse complement strand
GCTCTGGGCCCGCACGGCCAATGCCGAAGCCCGTGCCTCCGGCGCAGCCGCGCTTGCGGGCGCCTATTTGCACTCCGGTATGTCCGACGAGGATCGCCGCGAGGCCGAAACTGCGCTGATCGCGCTGATCGACGATCCGTCGCCCCTGGTTCGCCGCGCCATCGCCGAGGAGGTCGCGACCTCCCCGCGTGCGCCGCGTGCGCTGATCCTCAACCTCATCGCCGAGCAAAGCGACGTGAATGCACTGGTTCTGGCGCATTCACCGGTGCTGTCCGAGGCGGACCTGGTCGATGCGGCTGCCGTCGGGGATGCCCTGGCGCAACGCGCCATCGCACAGCGGCCGTGCCTGCCGACCAGTGTTGCGGCAGCACTCGCCGAAGTCGGCTGCGAGGAAGCGCTGCTGGCCCTGGTAGGCAATCGCAGCGCATGGATGCCGAGTTTCTCGCTTGAGCGCATGTTCGAGCGCGCGGGCGGCTCCGGTGCCTTGCGCGAGGCGCTGCTTGCCCGAAACGATCTGCCCGCAGGACTACGCCAGGCCATTGCAGGGCGGATGTCGGATGCGTTGGCGAGCTTCGTCTCCGGCTGCGGCTGGCTGACGCCGGAGCGCAGCGCAAGGCTGGCGCGCGAGTCGACCGAGCGGGTTGCCGTCGCACTCGCAGCAGGCGGCGAAGACAGTGATGCGCCTGCGATCGTCGAGTGCCTGCGCGAGAACGGCCGGCTGACGCCGGGGTTGATGCTGCGCTCGCTCCTCAGCGCAGAGCCGGCCCTGGCGGAGGCTGCGTTCTCGTCCCTTTCCGGTCTGCCGCTCGCTCGGGTGTCGGCGATCCTTCGGGACAGGAGCGGCGCGAGCTTGCGGGGGCTGTATCGCAAGGCCGGCATGCCGGGCTCGTTGCTGCCGGCCTTTGCGGCAGCCATCGCCGCATTGAACATAACCGGCTTCGAACGGGTGAGCGGTACGCAGGGCATCGACCGCGCCATCATGGCCAGCGTCATGAGCTGCTGCGAGAGCCTCGAAGGCAGTGAGGCCGATTCGCTGAACGGTCTGCTGCGGCGGCTCGATGCCGAGGCGGCGCGCGAGGAAGCGCGGCTGATGGCGGATTCGTTCGCAGATGATGCGGCGCTCGCCCTGCTGGTCGAGGCCGATCCGTCCCTGCTCGTCGAACTCGACGAGGCGGATCTTCGAAACGCTGCCTGAGGCGTCGTCGCCGGCTGGTCAGTAGCCGAATTGCTCGCGCAGGATGCGTTCATCCAGGCTGTGGCCGGGATCGTGCAGCATGACGAGGTCGATGCTGCGGTCGATCGCGATCGCGACCGAGACGACATTGTCGATCTGGATATGGTCGGCCATCGCACTGACGGGGCGTTTTGGCGCTTCCAGGACCTCGATCATCACCTGCGCCTGGTCGGGAAGCAGGGCGCCGCGCCAGCGCCGCGGGCGAAAGGCGGCGATCGGAGTCAGGGCCAGCAAAGGCGCATCGAGCGGCAGGATCGGGCCATTGGCCGAGAGATTGTAGGCTGTCGAGCCCGCAGGCGTCGCGAGCAGGATACCGTCGGAAATCAGTTCCTCCAGCCGCACCTGGCCATCGACGGACAGGCGCAGCTTCGCCGCCTGGTAGGAGCGCCGGAGCAGGGACACTTCATTGATCGCCTTGGCACGGTATTCCCGGCCATTCTCGTCGATCGCGAGCATCGAAAGCGGGTGGACGATGCTGCGATGGGCGGCTTCCAATCGCTTGGTCAGGCCTCGCTCGCGGAACTCGTTCATCAGGAAGCCGACCGAGCCGCGATTCATGCCGTAGATCGGCTTTCCTGTGCCGATGAAGCGATGCAGCGTCTGCAGCATCAGCCCGTCGCCACCAAGCGCCACAATGACATCGGCGCTGTCGCAATCGGCATTGCCATAGCGCGCGACGAGCTTCTCCAGCGCGGCTTCGGCCTCTGGCGTCTCACTGGCGACGAAGGAGATGGCTGCGAAGCGCGCGGTCATCAGGGGGTCCGGATCAGCCAGGCTCAGGGGCAGGGAGCGGTTGGCATAGCACGGCGGTGACGGAAGGGGCGAGCCAGGGCAGGCATAAAAAGAGCCGGGGTCGCCCCCGGCTCGATGCGCGACGATGCCGCATGCCTCAGATGGACGTGGTCCATTGCACGGGCACGAGCTCGAAGCCGTTGCCCGATTTCGCGATGTAGCCGGTGGCCGGGAATGGCGCATGGTAGAACGCGACCTGCATCTTGTCGGCAGAGACCATGTCGAGCAGCCTGCGACGCGTGGCGGCAGCCTGCGGGCCATCCATATCGAACACCGCGGACCAGTCGGGATTGCGGGCGAAGAGGGCTGGGTGGTTGGTCGTGTCCGACATCACCATCATCCTTGCCGTGCCGGAGCTGAGCGCGAAGGTGGTGTGGCCGGGCGTATGGCCAGGCGCCGCGATGGCGGTGATGCCCGGCAGGATCTCCTTGCCGGCCTCAAACTGCTTCACATCCTTGGAGACAGGGCCGAAGACGCGGCGCACGCCGCCAAATGCCCCCTTCATGGCCTCGGGCGCGGCGTTCATCTTGGCGTCGTCCATCCAGAAGGCCCATTCCGCCGCCGGGACCATGACCTCGGCATTGGGGAAAACGGCCGTGCCGTCCTTCAGGCGGAAGCCGTTGATATGATCGCCATGGAAATGGCTGAAGACGACCGTCGAAACATCCTTGGGATCGAAACCGGCGGCACGGAAATTGGCGAGCCAGGTTCCGGAGGTCGGCGCGCCCGAATCGCCATTGCCGGTATCGATCAGGATGAGCTTTCCGCCGCTCTGGATGGCGAGCGTCGTAAAGGTGATGTTCAAGGCATCGGCTGGCAGGAAGGCCTGCGCCATCGCCGCCTTGACCTCCGCGAGTTCGGCATTGCGGACGAAGCCCTCGAGCGGACGACGGGCGAAGCCGTCATTGATCGCGGTGAGGACCATGTCCCCGATCTTGTAGCGATAGTATCCGGGGGCCTGATTCACGGGGGCWCCTTGCGCTTGAGCCGGTGTGAACCCGGCGGGTAAATCCAACGTGGTGGCAACAGCGAGTGCGCCGGCACCGGCAATCACGGTGCGGCGCGACGGACTAAAAGGCGGCATTGCAGTCTCCCTAGGCGCGTCTTCGGCCTGGGCAGCAGCCTAGCGTCCGGTTCGGGGGCTTCAACCGCGCGGGATTGTTGCGGGGTCAACTTTCCGTGAGCGGTGCGTTTATGGTGCGCTGGCCGTCTGCGGGGATGCGTTGGTCGTGCGAAGGGGCGCTGGCAGCCAGCAGTCCGTCATAACGTGCGAGGGCCCGCAGCATGGCCGCGCAAAGGGCCAATGAGCCGAGCATGGCGTTGCCCGAACATTCCGCGACCAGGGCCTGGAAGGCAGCGCTATCCTCCTCGGCCAGGCATTGCAGGCTCCAGCTCCACTCCGGAGCCTTCTGGCGCAGGAGGTTGATCGCGACGTCGATATTAGCGCTGACCAGGCCGAGCGCCTTCCAGAGCGAACCCTGCTGATAGATGCCGCCCATGGGCGTGCGGCGGCCGACGAGATGGCTCGGCTTGCGCCGTACGGTGAAGCCCAGCGCCTCATAGATATCGGCATCGAGCGCGCGATCGGGCTTTTCGGCCGTCTCGCAACGCTCGGCCAGCGCGAGTAAGTGTTCCCGTCTGTCCATGGCCGTTCGCCCAGCCCGGAGGCTCTCACACCATCGCTTGCACGTTCGTGCCGCTAACCGGTCGCGCGAAGCGAGCCAGAGATGTGTGGTGCCGGATGAGGGGATTGAACCCCCGACCTTCGGTTTACAAAACCGCTGCTCTACCGCTGAGCTAATCCGGCCCGGTCAGCCAGATGCGGTTACCAGCCGCGCGCGGCGAGGGCAAGATCGGTTACCGCTTGCCCAAAGAAAAGCCCCGCCTCCAGGGAGGCGGGGCTCGTACCTGTCGGTGATGGGCCGATCAGTTGTTGTCGTAGGTGAGAATGTCGCGATCCTTGGTCTCGGGCACGAAGAGCATGCCGATGACGAAGGTCATCATCGCGATCACGATCGGGTACCAGAGGCCGTAGAAGATGTCGCCGGTGCCAGCCACCATGGCGAAGGAGGTCGCCGGCAGCAGGCCACCGAACCAGCCGTTGCCGATATGGTAGGGCAGCGACATGCCGGTGTAGCGGATACGGGTCGGGAAGAGCTCGACCAGGGCGGCGGCGATCGGGCCGTAGACCATCGTCACATAGATGACGAGGATCGTCAGGATGCCGATGATGGTCAGCGACTGGGCGTTGAACAGCGCGTTCATGAAGCCGGTCTTGACGATCCGGGCGTCGCCCGCCGCGGGATAGCCGGCGGCGACCGCTTCCTTGGCGATGTTGGCGGCGAAGCCGGCATCGATCGCGACATCCTTGCCGTTGACCGTGACCTTGGCCGCGGTGCCGGCCGGGGCCGGGACCTGGGTGTACTGGATCGCCTGCGAGGCGAGCGTGCGGCGGGCGACATCGCAAGGCTGGGTGAAGGTGCGCACGCCGACCGGGTCGAAGACCGAGCCGCAGCTGGCAGGATCGGCGACGACCTGAACCTTGACGTTCTCATGGGCTGCGGCGAGGCCGGGATTGGCTGCCTTGGTGAGCGCGCCGAAGAGCGGGAAATAGGTCAGCGCCGCGATCAGGCAGCCGGCCAGGATGACGGGCTTGCGGCCGATCCTGTCCGAAAGCGAGCCGAACAGGATGAAGCCGCCGGTGCCGAGGATCAGCGACCAGGCGATCAGCACGTTGGCCGAATAGAGATCGACCTTCAGGATGCTCTGGATGAAGAACAGGGCGTAGAACTGACCGGTGTACCAGACGACGGCCTGGCCGGCGGTGAGGCCGAACAGCGCCAGCAGCGCGATCTTCGCATTCTTCCACTGGCCAAAGGCCTCGGAAAGCGGTGCTTTCGAGCCGCTGCCCTCTTCCTTCATCTTCTTGAAGGCCGGCGATTCCTGCATCTGCAGGCGGATCCAGACCGAGATCGCAAGCAGGAAGATCGAGGCCAGGAATGGAATGCGCCAGCCCCAGGCAGTAAATTCGGCCTCACCCATGGTGGTGCGGATGCCGAGAATGACGATCAGCGAAAGCAGCAGGCCGAGCGTCGCCGTGGTCTGAATCCAGGAGGTGTAGAAGCCGCGACGGCCCGGAGGCGCATGCTCGGCGACATAGACCGCTGCGCCGCCATATTCACCGCCGAGCGCCAGGCCCTGCAGCATGCGCAACGCGATCAGGATCACCGGTGCGATCCAGCCGATCGAGTTGTAGCTCGGCAGCAGGCCGACCAGGAAGGTCGAGGCGCCCATGATCACGATCGTGACGAGGAAGGTGTATTTGCGGCCGATAAGATCACCCAGGCGGCCGAAGAACAGCGCACCGAAGGGGCGGACGAGGAAGCCGGCGGCGAAGGCGAGCAACGCGAAGATGGCGCGCGTATTCGGATCGAAGGCCGAGAAGAAATGCGCGCCGATCATCACGGCGAGCGAACCGTAGAGATAGAAGTCGTACCATTCAAAGACGGTGCCGAGCGACGAAGCGAGAATGACGCGCTTCTCTTCCTTCGTCATGGGGCGTCGCGTCGCCGCAGCCCCCGATGTCTGTGCTGCCATGCTCATGGCGTTCTCCCCTGAATAATGCCCGGCATCGGGACTATCCCCCGGGCCGCCCGTTTCCCTGTGGCTCGATTTCTTGCGACACGATGCCACTGCCTGCCGGGTGAAGTTTCGCTTGCACCAATCCGGCAATTGCACAGGAATGCGCTGACGCGAAATGTTGTGCAATCAAGCACTTGGTCTTGCATCGTTCGACGTAAGACTTAAGGCGTAGAGGTCTTTCCCTCGTTCCCGCACGCGGCGGATTTTCCCGGATTGGCAGTGCGGCGCTGACTGTCCTATAGTCAGCGCGAGGCCGACATGATGCGGGGAAGGGGAGCGCGCCGATGCCGCGCATCCATGCAACGTTGCCGCTGCTGGCATTCCTGGTTTTCCTGAGCCCGGTCAGCGAGGTTGTGGCAGCTGGGTCAGGCAGGGCTTTCGCGCCGGCCGGGCCGCCGTCCTTTGCGCCGCGAATGGCTCCTGGCTTTCGGCATTTGGCGCGCCAGAATGGACCGATATTCCGGCATGATCGTGCCCGACGTTTCCTGGGCAACCCGGGGTTCATCGGCGGCCCCTGGTATTCCCCCTCCGATTTCGGCCGCGACACCGTGATCCTGCAGGAGCGCGAGGCAGAGCGGACTATCGATCGCTCGCGCGATTATACGCCGGTGATGGTGGGGATTCCGCAGCCCCCGACGCCCGAGCCGGTGATCTACCGGCTGGAAGGTTCACGGCAGCGGCCGATTGTGCGCATCATCCGTGTCGGCGAGCAGGGGAGCTATGCCCGCGACGAGGACGGCGCCCGCATCCGCAATGTGCCCCGGCGCTGAGTGTCAGCGCCGCCGGCTTGCCGCATAGAGCGCGATCGCGGTGGCGTTTGAGACGTTGAGGCTGGTGATCGCACCCGGCACTTCCAGCCTTGCGAGATGGTCGCAGAGATCGCGGCTGCGCTGACGCAGGCCTTTCCCTTCCGCACCCATCACCATGACGAGTGGCCGCTGCAGGGCGATTTCGTCGAAGGCAGTCGCCCCTTCCGAATCAAAGCCGATTCGCTGGAAGCCGCGCTTGCCAAGCTGATCCAACGCATCGCCGAGATTGCGCACGGCGATCAGCGGAACATGCTCGAGCGCGCCGGATGCCGATTTTGCCAGCACGCCGGTTGCTGCCGGAGAATGGCGAATCGTGACGATCACCGCGGCAGCGCCGAACGCGGCGGCCGATCGCAGGATCGCTCCGACATTGTGCGGGTCGGTGATCTGGTCGAGCGCGAGCACGATCGCATCGTCGGGAAGGCTGTCCAGATCAGGCGAGGGCAGGGGATCGCAGACCAGATAGAGGCCCTGATGCACGGCATCTGGAGTGAGCAGGCGGTCGATCTCCGACGGGCGGACCAACTCGGGTTCGAGCGGCAGCGTGCCGACCTCCTCGCTCAGCCGCTTCAGGGCGTTCTCCGTGGCGAGGAGGCGTCGAAAGCGTCGATTGGGATTGCGAAGTGCCTCGATGACCGGATGGACGCCGTAGAGCACGGCCTCGTCGATATCGCCGGGCCGGTGTGGCGGGGGGCCGGCATCGCGGTCGCGGCGTGCGAAGGGCTTGCCGCCGGGCCTGGCCGGCTTGGGGCGGAACGGCGCGGGCATGGGGACCTCCGAAGCGTGACGGCCCATGCCCTGCCACGGCGGGCGGCGCTTTGCCAGCCCGGACGACGGATTTTCGGTGTCGAGCAGCAGCGGACGCTGTCGCAGGCAAGAGGGATTGAGAGGGAACGGGATGGCTAGGACCGAGGATATCCAGCGCTTCGTCGTGATTACCGGTGGGCCCGGTTCCGGCAAGACGACGTTGATCGAGGCGCTCTCAAAGCGAGGATTTGCGACGTCTCCGGAAGCCGGCCGCGCCATCATTCGCGATCAGGTGGCGATCGAGGGACAGGCATTGCCCTGGGCCGATCGCGAGCTCTTCGCCGAGCTGATGCTGAGTTGGGAGCTGCGTTCCCATCAGGCTGCGAGGGAGCAGGCCGGGCTGGTCATTTTTGATCGAGGGGTTCCCGATATCGCGGGTTATCTGAGGCTCTCGGGACTTGGTGTTCCCGCGCATGTGGACAACGCGGCAAGACGGTTCCGCTACCGAAGCGAGGTCTTCATCGCGCCGCCCTGGCGCGAGATCTTTGGGCAGGACGAGGAGCGCAAGCAGGATTTCACCGAGGCTGAGCGAACCTACGAGGCGATGGTCGCGGCCTATGACGATTATGGCTACCGGCTGTGCGAGGTACCGCGGTTGAGCGTGGAGGCGCGCGCGGATTTCATCGAGGCTTGGATTACAGTTGGTTTCTGAGGCTCTGGCCATGCCGGCCCCGGAAAGGGGCTGGGGACGGATACAAGGAAACGTGGGTGAACCGGCTTTTTGCCGTTGACACGCCGGAGCCCGGTCACCATAAGTCCGCCCGCACCTGTTGCCCGTCACGAAAGTGAAACAGGCGCTTGGACAACGTTGCTTCACGGCGCGCGTCCACGACACGGCGGGGGAATGTCCCGAGCGGCAAAGGGGGCGGACTGTAAATCCGCTGGCTATGCCTTCGCAGGTTCGAGTCCTGCTTCCCCCACCACCGTGTCCTGTCTATGTTGATGTCGCCGTTCAGGCGGTGTCGCACCCGGCGCGGGTGTAGCTCAATGGTAGAGCAGCAGCCTTCCAAGCTGAATACGAGGGTTCGATTCCCTTCACCCGCTCCAACACTCTCGCCTCAGAATGGCGAAGAGCCGGCTCGGTGCATCCGGACAGGTCGGATAAGTGGAGCTCCTGCCTGAACACGGCGAGGTGCTCCATCGCCGGCCGAACACCTCGAAGCCGGCGCCGGGATACAAGATCTTCCCCCACCTTCTGCGCAAGCAGCCGGTTACGCGGCCTAATCAGGTCTGGGCGATGGATGTCTCCTACATCCCCATGGCGCGCGGCTTCGTCTACCTGAGGGCTGTCGTCGATTGGTTCAGACGCCGGGTTCTGGCCGGGCGTTCTCGATCACCATGGATGTCGCGTTCTGCATCGGGACGGTCGAAGAAGCGATGGCTCGCCATGGCAAGCCTGACATCGCCAACACGCACCAGGTGCGCAGTTCACCAGCCGGAAGTTCACCGCTCTGCGTATCGGCGCCAGCGTCAAGATCAGCATGGACGGCAGAGACGCCTGGCGCGCCAACGTCTTCGTCTAACGTCTCCGGCGATCGATGAAAGATGAAGAGGTCCATCTGCGCGCCTATGGCGGCGTGTCCGAGGCTCGCGCCTCGATCAGCTGGTATCCGACCTGGCTCGCCACAAGTTCGTCGGCCAATCGCCTTTGCTTCTGCGCAGATTAGCCTCGATCTCGGCTGATTGACGCCATGAAGGTAAACAATCTTCCGGCCGCCTCGTACCGTTTTGGTACACGACGCTCCCCCAGCCGTGGCTATCGCTCACGGCACCCAGAGAGAGGGAAGACCGCCTTGGCTCGCTTCGCGCATGATACGCATCAACGACACGACAACCATCACCAGCACGGTGATCACAATCCGCCCCAACCGCCCGAGACGCCCACTCCCCCCACCTCATCTGCTCCGGAATTTTCGGATCTCGGCGCCACGTTCAACGACGCGACCCGCGCGCTCGTTGGCGGCCTATGGCAAAACGCAGTCGAGGAAGGCGGCCAAGGCCATGGCAGCGTGGTGCGATATGTGGACGACCTCAAATCGGTGGAGAGCGGTCTCCAGTCCGAGATAAAGGCAGGTCAATTTTCCGGCGATACGCTCACGCACATCCAGACGGTCTTGTCCGACATCACGACCGCGCTTTCGGCCGCGACAGCATCCGTGAATGGCGGCGGATCATTCGGCAGCGTCGCAAATGCCGAGGCCGCTCTACGTGCAAGCCATCTCGACATCCTCGATACCGTCAATAACGATCACACGCTTTCGACCTTGGCCACGCAGAATGGCGCGACCGGATTTCTCGCGGCGCCGGAGACGCTCCCCGACGGCGTGACTGCGGCGACTGCGCCTCATGCCACCCTGGCCGAGATCGGTGCCATCTTCAACGATGCTGCCAATCGCATTCTCGGCGGTGTCAATTCGGACAACAAGGCGATCATCACAAGTGACATGAACGCCGTCGTCAGCGGCCTCAAGCATTTGATCGACGAGCAGCCCACGCAGTTCGAGGGTCTCACCGGCATTCATGCCGACACCGTCATGAGACAGGCGCAACTCGAAATCACCTATATCAACCAGGCTGGCATCGACCCGGACGCCGGCCGGGGCAGCAACGACAATATCCTGGACATGATCGATATCATCCAGGGGGATGCAAATCTGGCTGGTATGGCCAACCAGGGAGGCGTATCGGGCTTTTCCCAATTTCCTGACGCTCTCAATCCAACCCCGAGATATCAGGACAATGCCGCTCAAACGGCTTTCTGGGCCAACTTCATCGCGCAAGGCAACTCGCTGGGCCAGCGGGCAGAACAACTCGTCGGATCGGGCGATACGCATGCGATCAGTGCCCTGATCAACGAGTTTCAAACGTTCGAAAAGAACGCAACCAAGTTCRATCTGGCGCAGGGTGGGATCTTCGGGGCACGCTTCGACAATGAATTGACACCGAGCAGCACGCTCGGGGCCGAAGTCGATGCGATGATCAAAGGTCTCAAGACCGGCGATGCTGCCCTGGTCACGGCAGCTGCCGAGGTCATCCACGACAATGCCGCAGACGTGGGTGGCAACAACATTCCGATAACCGGCGGCCATTTCAACCCGGATGGTCTGACCGTGGCCGAGGTGCTGTCGACGGCGGTCACTGCGCCCGCGACCGCAGCCGCTGATCCGAAACCAACGCCGACACCTCCGGGTACGGTCGCTGACGCTGCCCCGCCTTCATCACACGATCACGCGACAGCCGACATCCATCATTCACCGATTGTCGATACGGCACATCATCTCCATCACATGTGGGGATGACGTCGCGCGGGCAGGCTTCCAACTCCTGGTTCATCCATGGTGTTGGAAGCCGACTCGGCCGATCGGCCGCAGACGGGAGGACGTCATTGTTGGCGTCCGAAAGTAGGGCCGACCCCGCCATTGCGTGATCTGATTGGCGCGGACGCCAAACTGCCGCGCCAACTCCGAAAGTGTCTTCTCGCCTTTCAGCGACGGCAACGACACCTTCGCCTTGAAAGCCGGTCTGTGGTTCCGACATGTCCGGCGCTTCATGGCCTCTCCTGCTCACGGCCAACCTGCCGCGTTCAGGCAAACTCGACTTAGCCGACCTGCCTTGGATTGCCCGAGCCGGCTCTGTGTCTCGCTCACGGCGGTCGCTTCATCGCGCCGCGCGGCTTGACGAGAACCGGCGCATTCTTGCCGGAAAATGGGGCGGTATCGCCCGTCAAGCACATGTGATCGCCGACACGCATCGGCCGGACAAAAAGGCGCAGAAGAGGCATGAGTCTCGCTCAAAGCTACGGACCAGAGATATTTCAATCCGGCACGATGTCCGAGGGGCGCTCGATACCGGCATCTGACGATCCGGTCGCACGCGGGTTGCGCGACAGTGCGCGTCGCATGACCGGAATCGCCGTGTTCAGCGGCGTGATCAATCTGCTGATGCTGTCTGGCTCACTCTATATGCTGCAGGTCTATGATCGGGTGATCCCGAGCCGCAACATCGCGACCTTGCTTGGTCTTTCGCTCGTGGTTCTGCTGGCCTATCTCGTTCAAGGCTATGCCGACGCGCTGCGCTCGCGCATGCTCTCCCGCGTCGGAACGCTGTTCGATGTGGGCCTGCAGGAAGCGATCCACACCGCGCTCGCCACGCTTCCTCTGCGCGGCGTGAAGCCCATCCTGATGCAGCAGCCGCTCCGCGATCTGGATCAGATCCGGGCGTTCATGTCGGGCATGGGGCCGACGGCGTTCCTGGACATGCCGTGGATCCCGATCTTCATCATCGCCCTGTTTCTGTTCCATCCGGCGATTGGCGTCACGGCCGTGCTTGGGACCGTTGCCATCATTGCGATGACAGTGTTGACCGAGCGCGTGTCGCGTGGCGCAGCCAGGGCCGCCATGGACAGCAGCGCGCAGCGCCAGGTCCTGGCGGATGCGACCCGGCAAAATGCCGAAGTGATCCGGGCGCTTGGAATGCAGGACCGATTCACGGCGCGTTGGTCGCAGGCCAATGAACGCTGTCTGCGCGAAAATGGCCGGGCAAGCGACGTCTATGCCAATCTCGGATCAGCTGCGAAGGTTCTCCGCTACGTGCTGCAATCCGGGATGTTGGGCATCGGCGCCTATCTCGTCGTGACCGACAAGGCGTCGGGGGGCATCATGATTGCCTCGTCGATCATGATGGGGCGGGCGCTTGCGCCCGTCGAGGTGGCGCTTGGCAGCTGGAAACAACTTGTCGCTGCGCGTCAGAGCATTGCCCGCTTGCGCGAAATCCTCAAGGTGACCGCTGCTCCTCCCGCGCCACCGGTGATGCTCCCGCGCCCTTGCCGCGAACTCCTGGTTCAGGACCTMGCCGTTACCGCACCAGGCACGGATAAAGCGATCGTCTCGCATATTTCATTTTCGCTCACGGCGGGCATGGGATTGGCGCTTCTCGGCGCGAGCGCATCGGGAAAAACCTCGCTGTCGAAGGCCCTGGTCGGAATTTGGCCGGTCAGCAATGGCGTGGTGCGGCTTGACGGCGCAGCGATCGATCAGTGGCGCAATGAGGACCTGGGGCGTCATGTCGGCTATCTCCCGCAGGATGTGGCCTTGTTCGACGGCACCGTCGCAGAAAATATCTGCCGATTTGAAGATCAGGCGACGTCCGAGGCCATTTTGAAGGCCGCGCAGATAGCGGGCGTGCACGACATCATCTTGCGTTTGCCGGAGGGATACTCAACGCGCATCGGCGAAGGCGGCATGTCGCTCTCGGCGGGGCAGCGCCAGAGGATTGGATTGGCGCGCGCGGTCTACGGTGATCCGTTCCTCGTCGTGCTCGATGAGCCCAATGCCAATCTTGATGCGGAGGGGGAAGGCGCATTAGCGCGCGCCATTCAAATCCTGCGTCGCGACAAATCCATTGTCATCGTCATCTCGCATCGTCCCAGCGCTCTCTCCGAACTGAACATGGCGATGGTCCTCCACGAGGGCAAGACGGTTGCATTCGGCCCCCGCGACGAGATCTTTGCGCGCGTTCACACAGAGAAGACCGTGGCAACGCGCCGACCTGCGACAGTGTCAAGCGCGAACCAGATTGGCCAGACACAGGTTGCCGAGGTCGTTCCCTCGTGAACCGCAGTGGCCCCACGCAGCCTCCGGCGCATCTCAGCCCGCCCATCGCACCTGTCGACCCGACGCCGTTGGCGCCCGTGCCAGCCCATGTCGCGTCGGCCAATGGAGCTCAACGGCAAATGTTGCATATCGATACATCCCGATCGACTGTTCCCCCCAGGGGAAGCGACGCCGCGGCTACGCCGGCAAGTGACCGATTGATCGACAGGCGCCGCGCCGAGCTGACGGCTGGCACGGCGGATGCCCGGAATGATACTCTGGCGTCGCGGGTCGAACGCGCGTTCCACCGCGAGCTCAGGATTGGCCTTCGGGTTTTGATCGGTGGCGGAGTCTTGATCGGTGCGTGGAGTGCATTGATGCCGCTGGCCGGCGCGGTCGCCGTTCCCGGCAATCTGGTCGTTCAATCGAACGTCAAGGCGATCCAGCATCCGACCGGCGGAATTGTCGCGCAGATTCCGGTCCATAATGGCATGCGGGTGAACGCTGGCGATCTGCTGCTGCAACTGGATGCAACCCAGGCGCGGGCGAGTCTCCAGGTGGTGAGCAAGCAGCTTGATGAATTCCGGGTTCGGATTGCACGGCTGATGGCCGAGCGCGACGCTCACGCGCAGATCGAAACGCCGCCCGAGATGGCCGCGCGATCGGCAGAGACCGGTGTCAACGCGCTCCTGGCGTCGGAAGAGTCGCTGTTCAAGGCTCGTGCGAATGCGCGGCAAAGCCAGAAGGACTTGCTGCAAAGCCGTGTCGCGCAGCTTGGCGAAGAGATTTCAGGCCTCGATGCCCAGCTCAAGTCCAAGGCAAGCCAGCTGGAATTGATCGGGGGCGAACTCTCTGGAATCAAGACGCTGTATGACAAGAAGCTTGTGCCGCTGACGCGATTTACGACCCTGCAGCGAGAATCCGCACGTATCGAGGGCGAGCGGGGGCAACTGATCTCGGCAATCGCCGAGACAAAGGCAAAAATCGGCGAGGCACAGCTTCAGATCGTACGGATCGATCAGGACTTTCGGACCGATGTCGTGAAGGAACTCGGCGAGGCCAGGGGCAAGGAGGCCGAGCTCGTCGAGCGTGGCGTTTCCGCGCGAGACCTCCTCGACCGGATCGATATTCGTGCACCGACCTCGGGCGTGATTCACCAGCTTGCCGCGCACACGATCGGCGGTGTCGTTCGCGCTGGCGACACGGTCATGGAAGTCGTGCCAGATTCCGACGATCTGCAGGTCGAGGCGCGGCTCCAGCCCAACGACATCGACCAGGTGCGGTCGGGTCAGAAGGCGTTCATCCGCTTTTCCGCCTTCAACCAACGTGTGACACCGCAGCTGACGGGTGTCGTATCTTATGTTTCTGCCGATATCAGCCGCGACCAGCAGACCAATGCTCCGTTTTTCACGGTGAGGGTCGCCCTTCCTAACGATGAACGTCGCCGGTTGGCCGACTCGCCGCTCGTTTCGGGGATGCCGGCGGAGGTCTTCATGCAGACAGGGAGCCGCACAATGATGAGCTACCTGCTGAAGCCGATCTCCGATCAACTGCAACGTGCCTTTATCGAGCGCTGACACGGGTGGCGAGTTTTTCGGAAAGCTTCGCCTCGACTATGATCGGTTTGATGCTCTTCTCGACGAGAAGATAGAAGACAAGCAGAATAACCTTCCGTTCGCCCTGCATCGTCATCGTTGACTGGTGTCTGCCCGGGGTCGACAGCCGAGCCGGACCATGTCCGGCCCGGATGGTCAGGTCCCGGCCTGTTCTCTATCGATAACAGGACACGATGACGTTTCGGCGCGCGGGCGGGTGCCGCAGCGTGGAATATCGAAAAAATGTGGAGTTATCGAACGATAGATCCCTCAACTTCGGCGGAGAAAACGTCTATCTAAGAAATTACTGTGCCTCGCATGGCTATCGAGGTCGCGTTGCCGGGTAACAGGACAAATTGGATCTGTTGGCGGCGAAGCTGTCGAATATAGCTCGCAACAGGAGACAGGACGATGGGAACGGTTCAACGGGCATGCCTGCTGATCGCCAGCGGGATTGTGTTGTCGGGCTGCCAGGTGACGCAAGAGAGGGCTGCGCAGCTTGCTCCTGTCTGCGCGATTCCTGTCAATCGGACAGTTCAATCCATGTACTGGCTTGAATGCCAGTCGGTCTATTCGTCCTCGGGCTATTATGCGAAGCGCTATTAGGAACTGGCCGAGGGGCGGACGCACGCCGCCCGCCGACCTGCGCTGACCAGCCTGCCTCGTCGACTGGTGCCCGCCATGTCTGGTGGTGCCCTCAACCCCGCAGATTGCTGCCTCCGGCAGGTTCGCCTTCGACGAGACTTGCGTCAGCGCGAGGATGGCGCGGCCGCCGCGTTTTGGCTTCTGCGGGATCACCATTTGCGTGCAGAGCGTTTGCCTGCGGCCGGGCCTTGCCCTGCACGCCGCTCGCCCCCGACGCGAATTCGGGTGGATGTTCAAGGCTCGCGATCTCGCCTAGTTCTTTTCGGCCCTTCAGCCGCACGGACACGCGCGCCGCATGACCCTGACCGATATCGCGACGAGAACCTACAACCACGGCTGGCGGCTCGACCCGATCATTCGCAGCCTGCTCGATACGGATTTCTACAAGCTGCTGATGCTGCAGATGATCCGGAGCTTTCATCCGGATGTGCAGGTCACCTTCTCGCTGATCAACCGGTCCCGCCATATCCGGCTTGCCGATCTTGTCGATGAGAACGAGCTCAGGGCGCAGCTCGATCATGCCCGCGGTTTGCGCTTCAGCAAGAAGGAATTGATCTGGCTCGCGGGCAACAGCTTCTACGGCAGGACGCAGATGTTCTCGCCGGATTTCCTGGCCTGGCTCGCCGAATTCCAGTTGCCGGAATACGAGCTCAGGCGGGTGGACGGCCAGTACGAACTGCATTTCAGCGGCCCCTGGACGCACAGCACGATGTGGGAGGTGCCGGCCCTGGCGATCATCAACGAGTTGCGTGCGCGCCGGGTGATGGTTGGTCAGAAGCGCTTCTCGCTCGATGTGCTCTATGCCCGCGCCAAAGCGAAGATGTGGGCGAAGGTCGAGCGTCTGCAGCAGTTGCCGGAACTGCGCCTCTCGGATTTCGGCACGCGGCGCCGCCACGGGCATCTCTGGCAGCGCTGGTGCGTGGAGGCGCTGAAGGAGGGGCTCGGCCCACGCTTCACGGGCACATCGAATGTGCTGCTCGCCATGGACAATGATCTCGAGGCGATCGGGACCAACGCGCATGAGCTGCCGATGGTGCTCGCGGCGCTGGCAGACAGCGATGAGACGATGCTGGGTGCGCCCTACCGTGTGCTCGAGGAATGGAGCAAGGTCTATGGCGGCAATCTGCTGATCGCATTGCCTGACGCCTTCGGAACCACCGATTTCCTGCGGCGTGCGCCCGACTGGGTTGCGGACTGGACTGGGTTCCGTCCCGATAGTGCCCCGCCGATAGCCGCCGGCGAGCAGATCATCGCCTGGTGGCGCGAGAAGGGGCGCGATCCGCGCGAAAAGTTGCTGGTCTTCTCGGATGGGCTCGACGTCGCCGCGATCGAACGGGTCTACCAGCATTTCGATGGAAAGGTGCGCATGGCCTTCGGCTGGGGCACCGATCTCACCAACGATCTCGTCGGATGCTCGCCGGACGGTTCGCGCGCGCTCGATCCGATGTCGCTGGTCTGCAAGGTGACGCGGGTGAACGGCCAACCGGCGGTGAAGCTCTCCGACAATCCCGACAAGGCTTCGGGCGAGCCAGGCGAAGTCGGCCGCTATCGGCGGGTGTTCGGGGCGCACGCCGTATCTTCGCAATAGGGCGAGGCGAGTGCCGGCACGGGGGCGGTTTTCCTGCGTGCCCAATACCTTGGTTCAACTGGCGCGATGATTTCGGGATCGTTAACGCCCGCCAGTCGCATTTTGCGCAGGGGGCATTTCGACGCCATGATTCGATTTCTGCTTGCAGCCGTTCTGGGCACGGCGCTTGCCGGCTGCGTTACGCCGGACCGAGGATTGACCTTCTCGGAGATACGCGATCTCAGGATCGTCGACGTTATCGTCGAAACGCCAAAGCCCGTCGACGGCCAGACAGCCATAGTCTGGCCGAAGGCTGGAATGGCCTATGCCGGCACGCAGATGCCGGCATCGACCCGTCCCGTTTCCCTGGGGCGTGATCCTGCCGGAGCGGGCAATGGGCCGACGCCGGAGGAGGCTGCGTGGGATGAGAAATTCATGGCTCTCAGCCGGAGCGCGGCTGCTCGGACGCAGATGTACAGCACGCTGGCGCAGATCACTCGCGACAGCTTCCGAAAGCGCGCTTTACCGAACAGCCTTCGGGCAAGCACGCGGCCAAGCTGAAGGTCGTGGTGAGGTCGCTGATAGCTCCCGGTGGGCAGGCGAATTTCAGCGCGGACGTGATCGTGCTCGATGGGGTGACGGGGCGGCCGCTGACGCAATACCCTAACCTGACTGGCGTCAGGGCTGCATCGACTGCGGTCGTGCCTGCCACGCCCGTGGGAATCCTCATCGGGTTTGCTGCGCTCGCCATTGCCGACCAGATCCGGGGTGATCCAGCGTATGAGGCGATCGACAGTGCCTCCGCGTCGTTTTCCGCCTGGCTCCTGCGCGAGTAGCCGTGGCGGGGGCGTGGTTCGTGAGGGGCATTTAGGGGCTCCGGCCTTGGCCGGCTTGCGGTTGCTCGCCAAGGCCACGGACGGGGAGCTTTCTCGCGAACAGATTCCAGTGCCGGCTCACTGAGGGCGGCGGTCTCGTGACGATGCCCTGAGCGCAGGACGCATGCGGTTGGGGTGTCGCGGTGCGCGGCTGGCGTCATCTCGCCCGCCACAGCTTGCATCGACGCGCAAAACCCCCTAATGCGACCC
>NZ_JBFTZN010000100.1:0-17804 GCF_056406775.1 Allobosea sp. P1_A7 | reverse complement strand
CCGCGGGGCCGGCCCATGCCGTCCTGTTCGGTGAAGATCAGGCGCGGTATCTCGTCACCGTGCCGTCGAGTGCCGTCGAGGGGCTGCTGACCGAGTCCAGGGCGGCCGGCGTGCCTGCCGCTCTCATCGGCCGGACTGGCGGAAACGCTCTTGCGCTGCCGGGCGAGGCGCCGGTGGCGCTGACCGCGCTCGACAAGGCGCATGAGGACTGGTTCCCGACCTATATGTCGGCCAAGGGCGCGTAAGGAGACACGATCATGGCGATGGACGCGCACGATATCGAGGCGATGATCAAGGCGGCGCTGCCGGACGCGGTGATCGAGATCAAGGATCTCGCCGGCGATGGCGACCACTACGCGGCGACCGTGACCTCGGCTGCTTTCAAGGGCAAGAGCCGGGTTCAGCAGCACCAGATGGTCTATGCCGCGCTGCAAGGCCGCATGGGCGGCGTGCTGCACGCCCTTGCGCTGACGACGACGGTTCCCCAGAATTAGTAGAGATGACCAGCGGGCCTTGACCCCGCCTCAGGAGAGAAGACCGATGAGCGACGTCAACGCCCGTATCGACGCCGAAGTAAAGTCCAGCGACGTGGTGCTCTTCATGAAGGGCACGCCCCAGTTCCCGATGTGCGGTTTCTCCGGGCAGGTCGCCCAGATCCTCGGCTATCTCGGCGTGCCCTACAAGGGCGTGAACGTGCTGGAAGACCAGGAGATCCGCGAGGGCATCAAGGCCTATTCCAACTGGCCGACCATCCCGCAGCTCTACGTCAAGGGCGAGTTCATCGGCGGTTGCGATATCACCCGCGAGATGTTCCAGGCCGGCGAGCTGCAGGCGCTCTTCGAAGAAAAGGGCATCACCGTCAAGCAGGCGAGCTGAGGCTCGTCCGGACCCGTCCGCGGAGCTGCGTCGTAGCCTTCAGGCCGCGGCGCATTCCGGGTGGGGCTTGCGGATCCGTTCCTGTGAGGGCGGGTATTTTTCCAGCTTGTCGGCGGRCCTGATCGGCCTGCGCACCAGTTCGCCGCCGCAATTCGGGCAGGCGCCGTTGAAGCGCGTCTCGGTGCAGTCGGCGCAGAAGGTGCATTCGAAGGTGCAGATCATCGCGTCGCGCGCCTCGGGCAGCAGGTCGCGGTCGCAGCATTCACAGTTCGGGCGAAGTTGCAGCATGGCATTCTCCAGACACGGCGGAGAGATCATGCGACCGGCGATGCTGCGCCGCCAGCACTTGCTGATGAGATCGATCAGCCCAGGCGATTACTTCACCAAAAGCCAGTCCTCGACGACCAGCGCATCAAGGCCGCTGGTATAGAACATCAGGATCGCATCCTCTGTCGTGTGCAGAATGGGCTTACCCATGATGTTGAAAGAGGTGTTGAGGATCACCGGAACGCCGGTGATGGCATGGAAGGCTGAGATCAGCGCGTGATAGCGCTCGTTGCGGTCGGCCGTGACGCTCTGCAGCCGGCCAGTCGCATCTTCATGAACCACGGCGGGGACGCGTCCGCGCACCGGCGGCTTCCAGACCAGCGTACGCTCCATATAGGGCGAGTCCTGGTAGTTCTCGAACCAGTCCGTGCCGTGTTCGGCGAGAATCGACGGGGCGAAGGGGCGGAAGGCCTCGCGATACTTGACCTTGGCGTTGAGCAGATCCTTGGCGTTGGCCGGGCGAGGATCGGCAAGGATCGAGCGGTTCCCGAGCGCACGTGGGCCGAACTCGGCCTTGCCCTGGACCCAGCCGACAAGCTTGCCCTCGGCAAGCAGCCGGGCCGTCACCGGGGCAACCTCCTTGGGTGCGAGACGCTTCAGGCGAGGCTCCCAGGCCGCCATGCGCTCCAGCGGCTCGGTCGAGACGCGCGAGCCGAGATAGGGCGTCATCGGGCCCTTCGGCGCGCGCGCCAGTCCGGATGCGCCTCGGCATGGGCGAGCCAGGCCGCCCCAATGGCATTGCCGTCATCGGCGGGAGCGGAGGGTACGAAGACCTGGCTGAAGCCGTGGCGGCCGACGATCTTGCCGTTGAACGAGGAGTTGAGCGCGCAGCCGCCTGACAGCACCAGATTCTCGGAGGGCACCAATGCGGCAGCTTCAGCCAGCAGAGCCGCCATCATCTCGGCGAAGACATCCTGGCCGCAGCGGGCAAGGTCGGCCCAGCCCTGGTCGAGCGCATCAGTGGGCCGCCGCGCCAGGATCTCGGCGGAGACCGCGCGTATGGTTGCGGCATCCGCGAAGGAAAGCTTGTTCTCCTCGATCCGATAGAGGCGTCGCAGCAGCGCCAGCAAGCCGGCATCCTGCTTGCCATAGGGCGCGAGCCCCATGATCTTCCATTCCTCGCCCTTCGCCTGGTCGAAGCCGGCCAGGTCGGTGACGAGGCCGAAATAGAAGCCGATCGACTCGCGCCCGCGGTGACGCTTCACCTCGCTGATCTCGCCATCGCGCAACGCAAGGATGGCCGAGGCCCCTGTCTCGCCCATGCCGTCGACGACGAGGCAGGCGGCATCGCGGAAGGGCGACGACCAACAGGCATAGGCCGCGTGACCGAGATGGTGGCCATAGCGCTTGATCCCGGTGACATTTGCCTTGCCGAAGGCGCGGTCGAGCCCGAGCAGAGTGCCTAGGCCGGCGCGCTGCTGGCCGAGATGCAGCGAGGCGATCAAGGCCCGCTCGGAGCGCTCCGGCACCAGCGAGCGGTTGAGCTCGGGGGAGAGCTTGAGCAGTTCATCGATCGTGAAGGCGCCGGTCCGGCTCATCTGCTCGAGGAACCCGGTGAACTCCCCGCTCCAGCTCGTCGCGATCTGTACCGGAGCGCCTGCCGGGATGTAGCGCTTGAGCAGGCTTTCCATCCGCGGTGCGGAATCGGGTTCGCAGTTCGGTGCGCGCTTATATTGCAAGTAGCGCTCGGTCGCCTCGGCGAAGAGCACCTCGCCATCGGGGCCAACGATCGCGATCGCAGGATCGTGGAAGGTGGTCGCGAGGCCGATCGTGTAGCTCATGCCGCAACGATATGGAGCAGAGCGCGCGATCAGGCAAACCGCGGCGGCTCAGCGTCCGAGCGCCGTGCGAATGAAGGAGAGCGCGTCCTGGCTGGCCCAGTCGGCAGGGCCCTGGAGCATCGCGAGTTCACAGCCCGACGGGTCGACCAGGAAGCTGACCGGCATGCCTTCGATCTTTTTGGCCGAGCGCAGATCCTGGAAGACCTTGGCCTCCGGATCGGCGTAATAGCCGAGCTGGTCGATCTTGCGCTCGGCAAGCCAGGTCTTCGGCTTCTCGAGGTTCCGGGTGTCGATATTGATCGCCACCACCGCGAAATCCTGGCCGCCGAGCTTGCCCTGCAGCGCGTCCAGCGACGGCATCTCATGCAGGCAGGGCAGGCACCATGTCGCCCAGAGATTGACCAGGACGGTCCGTCCCTTGAAGGCTGACAATGTTGTCGGCTGGCCGTCGGGGCCGTTGAAGGCGAGGTTTGGCAAGGGCTGCGGTGCTTTTGCAACCTCCACGGCCGCAAGTTCGCCGCGTGCCAACGGTCGCAGTTTTTCAGCGGTCGCTGCCGCTGCCGAGCATGATCCCGAATTGCCGGCCCGGCCCTGGACAGAGTAGAAGGCCGCGACGCCGCCGAGTGCAATCAAGGCGAGAGCGCCGAAGGCGGCAAATGTTTTTGAACGAGACGTCATTGCGCGTCCAAAAAGCAGGAAAGAGCGTCGTGAGCAATCGCATGTGGGGAGGGCGTTTCGCCACGGGGCCGGATGCCATCATGGAGGAGATCAATGCCTCCATCGACTTCGACCAGCGCCTGTGGCGCCAGGATATCCGGGGTTCGCTGGCGCATGCGGCGATGCTGGGCGAGACCGGCATCCTGACCCGCGAAGATGTGAACGTGATCAGCGCAGGGCTTAAGGCGATCGAGGCCGAGATCGAGGCCGGCACGTTCACGTTCTCGCGCGCGCTCGAAGACATTCACATGAATGTCGAGAGCAATCTCAAGGAGCGGATCGGCGCTGCGGCGGGCCGTCTGCACACGGCCCGCTCGCGCAACGATCAGGTCGCGACCGACATGCGCCTGTGGGTACGCGATACGCTCGAAACGCTCGATCGGCAGATCGCGGACCTGCAACTGGCTCTTGCCGAGAAGGCCGAGGCCCATGCCGGCGCGGTGATGCCGGGCTTCACGCATCTGCAGTCGGCGCAGCCGGTGACGTTCGGGCATCACATGCTCGCCTATGTCGAGATGCTGGCGCGCGACCGCGGTCGTGTCCACGATGCGCGCGAGCGCCTCAACGAATGCCCGCTCGGCGCTGCGGCGCTTGCCGGCACCTCCTTCCCGATCGATCGTTTCCACACGGCCAAGGCGCTCGGCTTTGCCAGGCCGACCGCCAATTCACTGGATTCGGTTTCGGATCGCGATTTCGTACTGGAGACACTCGCGGCGGCCTCGATCTGCGCCATGCATCTCTCGCGTTTCGCTGAGGAGATCGTGCTGTGGGCGACGCCCCAGTTCGGCTTCGTCAAGCTCTCGGACAAGTTCTCGACCGGCTCCTCGATCATGCCGCAGAAGCGCAATCCCGACGCCGCCGAGCTGGTGCGCGGCAAGGCGGGACGCGTCTTCGGGCATCTTCAGGCGCTACTGACGATGATGAAGGGGCTGCCGCTCACCTATTCCAAGGATATGCAGGAGGACAAGGAAGGCACTTTCGACGCGCTGCAGTCGCTCTCGCTGTGCCTTGCCGCCACGTCGGGCATGGTCCGCGACATGGAGCCCGACCTGAAGGTGATGAAGAAGGCCGCGGGCCTCGGCTACGCCACCGCGACCGACCTTGCCGACTGGCTGGTCCGGGTTCTGAAGATGCCGTTCCGCGATGCGCATCACGTCACCGGCAAGCTGGTCGGCGTCGCTTCTGCCAGGGGCGTCGGGCTGGAGAAGCTGACGCTCGCCGAGATGCAGGACGTCGAGCCGAAGATTACCGAGGCTGTCTTCGCCGTGCTCGGCGTCGAGCAGTCGGTGAAGAGCCGTGTCAGTTATGGCGGCACGGCGCCGGCCAATGTCCGTCGTCAGGCCAAGCGCTGGCTGAGGCAGCTCGCCAAGGAGCAGCAGTGACAATTCGGGGGAAATGCCCGGGCACGACCCGGGCATGACCGCAGGAGATTCCCGGGGCGGCCCTGCACTCTGCCCTGGGAATGACGGTCCGTCGCTGCAAAGGCTCGCAAGCGCGCGCGCCTTTCGCTACAGTCCCCGCYACATATTGCCCGAGGATTCCCGTTCGTGCCGCATCCCCGCCTGAAACTCGGCCGCGCCATCGTGGTCGCCGGCCTGCTAGGTCTCGCTTTGACTGCCTGCGGCCGCAAGGGACCGCTCGAAGCGCCGCCGAACGCGACCAACGCCCTCGACCTGCCTGACGAGGACATCGGCGCGGTCGAGAACCGCGTGCCGGAGACCACGACTTCGCCGATCGCCAAGCCGCCGAAAGCGAGCCGCGCCATCGCCATTCCGAACAAGAGCTTCGTGCTCGATCCCCTGCTCTGAGATCCCGATGCATCACTTTGCCTATCGCGACGGCGCGCTCTTCGCCGAGGATGTCGATCTGCGCCGGATTGCGGCCGAGGTCGGGACGCCGGTCTATGTCTATTCCTCGGCGACGATCGAGCGGCACTACAGGCTATTCGAGAGTGCGATGCGCGGCATTGATCCCGCGGGCCCGGCGCCGCATGTCTTCTATGCGGTCAAGGCGAACGGCAATCTCGGCGTCCTGAAGACGCTGGCCGCGCTTGGTGCGGGGGCCGATACCGTCTCGGAAGGTGAAGTGCGCAAGGCGCTTGCCGCCGGTTTCGCTCCCGAGAAGATCGTCTTTTCCGGCGTCGGCAAGAGTGAGAGCGAACTCGCCTTCGCTGTCGGGGCCGGCATCTTCCAGATCAACATCGAGTCCGAGAGCGAGCTCGACCTGTTGTCGAAGGTGGCAGCAAGGCTCGGCAAGCGCCAGGAGGCTGTCTTCCGCGTCAATCCCGATGTCGGCGCCGGCGGGCACGCCAAGATCACCACCGGCTCTGCCGCCAACAAGTTCGGCGTTTCCTTCGAGGAGGCGAGCCGGCTCTACGCACGCGCCGCCAATATGCCGGGCGTCCGGATGATGGGGCTGGCGGTTCATATCGGCAGTCAGATCCGCGAGACAGAGGCCTTTGAGGCGGCCTATGCCAAGATGGTCGGCCTGGTTGGCAGCCTGCGGGCGGAGGGGCACCGGGTCGACCGGCTCGATCTCGGCGGAGGCCTTGGAATTCCCTACGAGATCCCGAAGGATTTCGATCATGGTCCGAGCCTGATCCAGGATTACGCGGCCATGGTCGGGCGCGTCACCAAGGGGCTCGATGTCGAGCTTGGCTTCGAGCCTGGCCGCCTGATAGTCGGCAATGCCGGCATCCTGCTGACGCAGGTGTTGCATCTCAATTCGCGGCCCACCAAGCAGTTTCTCGTCGTCGATGCGGCGATGAACGACCTGCTGCGGCCGGCGATGTACGAGGCCTATCACGAGATCTGGCCGGTGGCCGAGCCTGCCGCCGAGATGCGCAAGCTTGCCTATGACGTGGTCGGACCGATCTGCGAATCGGGCGACACCTTCACCACCGATCGCCTGCTGCCGGAGCTGAAGCAGCACGATCTGATCGCCTTCATGACAGCGGGGGCCTATGGCGCCAGCATGTCTTCGACCTATAATCAGCGCCCGCTGGTCGCCGAAGTGCTGGTCAAGGGGGCCGAATTTGCCGTGACGCGCCCGCGCCAGAGCTATGAAGACCTGATCGGCACGGATCGTGCACCGCCCTGGCTGGCCTGAGCCTGCGGTTCACGAAACGCGGAGCGGCCTGTGTGTGACGGGGCTGCACTCTGGCCTTGCCATATTCACGTGTTAGCGTGCTGTTACTTGGTGGGGTTCACGCGGAGCGGGGGCGGCTCGGAGCGACGGCATGAAAGAGGCGCAGCGCCGCATGGCGCTTGATCCGATCGGGGGCATCCGCCAGCGCCTTGGCAGGCTGGCTGCGGTGTCCCGCGCCTCGCTTGCCTGGGAGCGCCTCTGGCCCCGGCTCTGGTTGCCCGCGACAGTCATCCTCACGTTTCTGGCGCTGTCCTGGCTCGGGCTGTGGACGCACCTGCCCTGGCAGGGCCGCGCCATGGGCGTCGTGCTCTTCTTGTCTGCGCTGGCTGCCAGCATCTGGTACGTTGTTCGCACGCCCTTGCCGTCGCGGCGCGATGCGCTGGCGCGGCTCGACCAGTCGCTGCAAGGGGCGCATCGCCCGGCCTCGGCGCTGGAGGACAGTCTCGCCGTCGGTTCGAACGATCCGGTTTCCCAGGCGCTGTGGAAGCTTCACGTCGAGCGCCAGGGCGCGCAGATCGCCGGCTTGCGGGTCACCCCGCCGCGGCCACGCATGGCCATGCGCGATCGGCTTGCCATTCGCGCCGTGCCGCTGCTTGCGGCCGTCACCGCCTTTTTCGTCGCTGGCCACGAGGCTGGGCCCCGTATCTCGGCTGCCTTCGACTGGCGCGGTCCGTCGGCGCCGGTTGCCGCCGCCAGGATCGATGCCTGGATCGATCCGCCCGCCTATACCCGCTTGCCGCCGATCCTGATCGATTTCGCCCGGCTGCACGGCACCGCCTTCACCGCGCCGGAAAAATCGACTGTGGTGATTCGCATTGCCGGCAAGAGCGGCATGGATGTCGTGACCACGGGCCGGCTCGACGTATTGCCGCCGCCGCAGACGAAGGATGGCAAGCCGGTCGAGCCGGCCTCTGTTGCCGTGCTGGAAAAGCGCTACATGCTGGCCGGCAATGGCACGCTCAGGATCACCGGCAGCGGCGCGCCTCAGGCGACACTGACCCTGACCGCGGTTGCGGACCAGCCGCCCCAGATCAGCTTCGTCGAGCCGCCGAAACCGGTCAGCGGGGTGCAGGGCGGGCTGGGGCTGACGTTCCGCTCCAAGGACGATTACGGCATTGCCTCGGCCGAGGTCGTCGTCTCGCGGACCGGGCCGCCATCGGGCGGGCGCTCGCTGGTCGAGCCGCCGAAACAGGCGCTCAGCGTTCCGTCCTCCCCGTCCGGCGAGGAAGAACTGAAGAACACGGTCGATTTCTCGGCTCATCCCTGGGCCGGTGCCAAGGTCAAGATGGTGCTCGTTGCCCGCGACGAAGCCGGGCAGGAGGGCCGCAGCGAGACGGTCGAGGTCGTCTTGCCGCAGCGCACCTTCACCAAGCCGCTCGCCAAGGCGCTGGTCGAGCAGCGACGCAAGCTCGTCATGGATGTCGACGCGCGCAAGCACGTCCAGCTCGCCATGGATGCGCTGCTGATCGAGCCTGGACGCTTCATGAAGGAGGCCGGCGTCTATCTCGGCATGCGCATGATCGGCGAAAGGCTGCGGCGCGCCACCAATGACGACCAGTTGCGCGATGTCGCCGACCTGATGTGGGGCATGGCGCTCCAGCTCGAGGATGGCGATCTCTCCGATGCGGAGCGCGATCTGCGCGCCGCCCAGGAACGGCTGCAGCAGGCTCTGGAGCGCGGGGCGTCCGAGGAAGAGATCCGCAAGCTGACCGAAGATATGCGGCGGGCGCTCGACAAGTTCATGCGCGAGCTCGCCCAGCAGATGCAGCGCCAGCAGCAGAATGGCGACCAGAACCAGGCGCAACTGCCGGAGAATTTCCGCTCGGTGACGCCGCGAGACCTGCAGAACATGCTGAACCGGATCGAAGAGCTTTCCCGGCGCGGCGACATGGCCGAGGCTCAGCGGCTGATGGAGGAGCTGAACAATCTCCTCAACAATCTCCAGATGGCGCGGCCCGGCCAGCAGGATCCGCGGCAGCGCGAGATGAACCAGGCACTCGGCGATCTCGACCGGATGACCCGCGACCAGCAGAACCTCCGCGACGAAACCTATCAGCAGGAACAGCAGCGTCAGAACCGGGCGCAGCAGGGCCGACGCCCTGGCCAGCAGCAGGCGCGCCCTGGCCAAGGACAGCGTCAGCAGGGCCAACAGGGCCAGCGCGGGCAGCGTGGACAGCAGCAGCCCGGCCAGGAGGGCGAAGACGGCGAGGGCGAGGACGGGCAGCAGGGAGCCGAGGGTCAGCAGCAGGGCCAAGGGCAGGGGCTGTCACAGCGCCAGCAGGCTCTGCGCGAGCGCCTGCAGGATCTGCAGCGGCGGATGCGCGGCATGGGCGCCCCGGAGTCCGGCGAGCTGGGCGAGGCCGAGGACGCAATGCGCGAGGCCGAAGGCCAGCTCGGCCAGGGGCAGGGCGAGGGTGCGCTCGAATCGCAAGGCAAGGCGCTCGATGCCTTGCGCCGTGGCGGGCAGAACCTTGCCCAGCAAATGCAGGGGCAGCCCGGTGACGGCGACGGTACGGAAGGCGCCTTCGGCGAGCCGGATGGCCAACCAGCCGGCCGGCCTTCTGCACAGCAGCGAGGCCGTGACGATCCGCTCGGCCGGCCGCAGCGTCAGCGCGACTGGGCCGATGGCCGCGTTCGCGTGCCCGGGGCCGATGAAAGTGCGACGCAGCGGGCGCGGCGCATCCTCGAAGAGCTCCGGCGTCGGCTCGGCGATCCGTCGCGGCCCCTCGAAGAGCTCGACTATCTCGAGCGGTTGCTCCGGCGGAACTGAGCGCTTTCAGGCCTTGCGGGAGCTCGCGACCAGCGCCCCGGCCACGATCAGCGCGCAGGACGCCGCGAGCAGCCAGCTCGCGGCCGCATAGCCCGCGATCACGAGGATGAGCGTGGAGAGCACCGGTGCGGCATAGGAGGCGACACCGAGGAAGGCGACGTCGCCGCGCTTCATGCCGATATCCCAGCAGATGAAGGCCAGCCCGATCGAGCCGAGGCCGAGCCCGAGCGCGCCGGCCCATTCAACTGTCGTCAGCTCCCAGAGTGTCGCCTCGAAGGCCGCGTGGCACGCAAAGGCGGCCACAGCGCAGCCAAGCAGGGTGACGCCGAGGCTCTCGGACGGCACCTCGGCAAACCGGCGCGACAGAACCGAGTAGCTCGCCCAGACGAAGGCGCCAAGCGCGGCAAGTCCGTGTCCGAGCGAGAGCCCGCCGCCTGCGTCGAGCCCGCCCGAGATCAGCAGCGCCGTCGCGGCGAGCCCGATCAGCGCCCCGATCAGATGCCGGAGCTTCAGGGTGCCGCCCGGCAGCAGCGCTGCGAAGAGCACGATCAGCAACGGCCAGAGATAGTGGATCAGATTGGCCTCGGCCGCCGGCGCGGTCTTGACCGCGGCATAGTAGAGCGCGGTGTCGCCGAAGGGGCCGTAGAGGCCAAGCGCGAAAGAGCCCCAGGTCGGCCGAACCCTGCGCAGTTGCCCACGTGCGGCGGTGATGCAGAGGATCAGCATGCCGCCGATGGCAAACGTCATCCCGACGAGCTGGAACGGCGGTACGCGACCGGACATGGCCGTGAACAGAGCCAGCGTCGACCAGAGCAGGATGGCGCCAAATCCGGTGAAGGTCGCGGTGCGAGAGGTCATCGGCGGGAAAGCTGCTTGGGGGCGGGACGCTGCTGGCGTTATCAGATCGACGGCTTGCTGCCCATTGATCGCAGCGCTCAACCGACGTGAGGGAAGCGGCTTGCATGCTCGCAAGCCGTGGCGCGCTGATCCCGCGGCCGCGTCGAACAGGTCTTCTGGCGCTGCCGGCTTACCGTCCGGTTATGATCTTGATCGGTGCGCCCAGGATCTTGAGGGGCACCGAGACGATCGCTTCGAGCGAGTCGCCCAGAGCCTCACGCGCATTCTCCGACGCGCGGGCCTGCCTGCCGACACCTCGCTCCAGCGTGCTCTTCAATTGAGGCGCGATCTCCGCCAATTGCGCGAACTTGCCGTGATTGCTCGAATCGGTGGCCTTGACGTCGGTCATGTCGAGGACAACGGCGCCAAGCTGCGCCAGCTCCTCCGCATTCTGGGCATCTCCGACGCGGCCCTGGCCTCCTGCGATGAAACTCGATGCACCCAGCGCCTTGTCGTCTTTGGACAACACGATGAAGAACGGCTTCTTTGGTTTTCCGAAGCGCCGCATCTGCGTCTTGAAGACGTCGATGTCGATATCGGGCGCCGCCAGAATGACAATATCGATCTTCTCGGCGCCGGCGAGCCCGCCTGAGATCTTGATCTGGCGCAGGGCTTCGACAGTCACCCAGTTGCCCATGGAATGGGCCAGGATATTGACCTTTTCAGCGTTGCTGGCCAGGAGCAGCCGGATCGTCCGTTCGAGGTTGTCGCGCGCTGCTGTCGCGCTGTTCGAGTCATAGACATATTGTGTCAGCGCCCCGCGCGATGCCCAGGTGAACAGCACCGGTACGGCGGGGGCCTGGGAATCGTGCATGACCTGGGCGAAGCGGTAGAGCCCTTCCGCGAACATGGTGTTGTAGCCATGGATGAAGAGCACAACGTTGCGGCTCCCGCGTGGGCGCAAGGCGAGCTGGGCGTTGAGCGCCCTGATGAAGGCCTGCTCTCCGTCGAGATAGCCGGCCTGGCGCACGACGAAATTGGCCTTCGGATCGCCTGGAGCCGTCGAGGCCCATTCGATTTCGCCAGGTGTGTGCGTTGGCGGAACCGAGACCTCGATCTTGGCGAAATCGAGCGGCATGGCACGCTCGCCGTTGAAGAGCGTCCCTGGCCGCTCGTCGCGCTGGCGGGTGGTGGCGACCAGTATGGTGTGAGAGGTCGACCCGGCCTCGACTGCTGCAACGGGGGCCAGGAACCCCGTTTCGGGCCGCGAGGCGCAKGCGCCCGCAAGCGCAGCGGCCATGAATGCAGCGACGATTGCCGCGTAACGCATGCGAGGGGACTGGAGCGAGCCCCGGCCCAAACGACGAATCCTGTATCCCACGCCCGCTTGCGAATAGGTCATGTACGGCTCCCCGGCGCGCCGAGCGTATGACGCGCAGCCCGGGCCGTAAAGAAGCGGTCTGCGCTTGCTTCGAGCTGCCTATTCTGTGGGGCCGGATACAGTTGAGCCTGCGCTCCGGCCGCACAATTCTTGCGAGCTCTGTGCTTGCCCCCGCTAAAACTGTCGCTTGCGACCGGGGATGCGCTCGCTCGCGCTCAACGCTCGCGCAGCCAGTCCATCATCTGATAGCGCCAATAGGTCGCCTGGACAGCGACAGTGCCGAATACGCCGCCGTTCCAGACGAGGCCGAAGGGGGCGAACAGGCGATGTCGATCGCTGGTTCCGAGAATGGCCTCGGCAATGACGCGGCCACCGATCGCGGTGGTGTTGAGCCCATGTCCGCCAAAGCCGAGGCAGTGCCAGACATTCGGGCTGAGCTGGCCAATCTGCGGCATCAGATGTCGCGCATAGGACATCAGGCCCGACCATGCGATCTCGACCTTCAGTGCTTCGAGCTCGGGATAGGTCGAGATCATGGTCCGGCGCAACAGGGCGGCGAGATCGCGCGGCTCGCTGGTGCGGGTGGTGATGCGGCCGCCCCAGAGCAGGCGCTGGCCATCCTCGACGATGCGATAATAATCCCCGGCACGACGGTCATCGCTGATCGCAGCGCGCGTCCCGATGGCCTTGGCGATCAGCTCCGGCGCTGCCTCGGTCGTCAGCACATAGGTCGCGATCGGCAACTGGCTCGAGCGCAGCTTCGGCACGAGGTTGTCGGTATAGCCGCCGCAGGCGATCACGACTTGCCGGACGCGCAGCTCTCCCGATGCGGTGACCAGGCGTTTCTCGGGACCGGAGAGCTCGGCCGAGACAACGCGCGATCCCTCGATGATTCGCCCTCCCAGCGCTTCGATGGCGTCTGCCAGGGCGCGTGCGTAGTTCAGCGGATGGATGTGGAAGGAATGGGGATCAAACAGGGCCTGGTGGTACTTCGGCGAACGAAGCACCTCGCGAACCTGCTCGGTCGGCCAGAAGTCGACGGTGTAGCCGTGATCTCGTGCCAACTGGTCGCGAGCCCGAGCGAGACTGTCGCCACTGTCATAGCGCACGACGCTGATCCTGCCCGGCCGGGGATCGGCACCGGCGATGGCGAGGTCGCGAATGTTGTCGGAGACGATGCGCATGCCCTCGATCGAGAGGCCATGGAGTTCGTTCGCCTTGGCCTCACCAATGGCGCTCGCGATCGAAGAATGGCTGCGGGCATAGCCGGGGCTGACGAAGCCGCCATTGCGCCCCGATGCGCCCCAGCCGACCGCCTCGGCTTCCAGCACCGCGACCGAGCGTCCGGCCCGGGCCAATTCATAGGCGCAGGTGAGCCCGGCGAGCCCGCCGCCAATGATGCAGGTATCGACCTCGATGCGGCCCTGCAGCGGGGCCCTCTTGTTCGTCGTCGCGGCGGTGCGGGCATAGAAGGTATCGGGATAGGTCAGCATGATGCCAAGCAAGGCTCTTGTCGCAGGAGGAGCGAGGCAGTCCGGTCAGTGGGCCGGACTGCGATCGTGATCGGTCTTGAGTCGACGCTCAAGGAACCGGCTATAGGACCCCATGCCATAGCTGAACAGGGCGTAGACCAGAGCGGCAAACACATATCCCTCGATTACGGCGATACCCTGCCAGTTCGGGTCGCGCAGCGAGGCGCGGACCGTATCGAGAAAGTCGAGGAGGCCGATGATGGTGACCAGCGTGGTGTCCTGGAAGAAGCCGATGAAGATATTGACGAGCGGCGGAATCACGATCTTCAGCGCCTGCGGCAGGATGATCTTGCGCATCGACAGCCAGTAGCCGAGCCCGAGCGCCGCAGCGGCTTCGTGCTGGCCCTTCGAGACCGCCTGCAATCCGCCTCTGACGGTCTCCGCGATATAGGCTCCGGCGAATATGATGATCGCGACCTGTGCCCGCAGCAGTTTGTCGACCGTGAGCCCGTCCGGCATGAACAACGGCAGCATCACCGAGGCCATGAACAGGATCGACACCAGCGGCACGCCGCGGACGACCTCGATGAAGATGATGGCGATGACCTGAATCGCCGGCAGCTTCGAGCTGCGTGCCAACGCCAGCACGACACCCAGTGGGAAACCGAACGCCAGGCCCACCGAAGACAGCATGAAGGAGAGCGGTAGGCCACCCCAGTTCGTGGTGCTGACCACAGGCAGGCCGAACACGCCGCCATACATCAACACGCCGCAGATCACCGGTACGGCCAGCCAGAGCCAAAGCAGTCGCCGCGACCAGAAGCGCGGGATCATCGAAACGATCATGGCGCCGAGGAAGAGGATCACCGCGAAGGCCGGCCGCCAGTGTTCGTCGTAGGGGTAGAAGCCGAAGATCATGAAGCGCAGCTTCGCCCCCAGGAACGGCCAGCAAGCCCCGGCCCCGACCTTGCACGCCTGCGGCCCGCCTTCGAGCACCGCGCGCGTCACGAGCCAGCCCCAGGCTCCCGTGACCAGGCGATAGATCAGCCACAGGCAGGCCAGTGTGATGACGGCATTGATCGGCGTGCCCAGAAAGGGTTTCAACCGGGCGGTCAATTCGCGTCCGCGCGGCGGCGGCAGGTCCGCCCGCGCGAGGTTGAGTGTTTCCATTTCAGCAGCGCTGACCATCTCAGCGCTCCACCAGGGCGACGCGGGCGTTGTACCAGTTCATGAACAGGGAGATCGTGATCGACATGCTGAGATAGACCAGCATGAAGATGGCGATGCCCTCGATCGCTTGTCCCGTCTGGTTCATCGTGGTGTTGGAAACCATCACGAGATCGGGGTAGCCGATGGCAATGGCGAGCGATGAGTTCTTGAACGTCGACAGATAGGAACTGGTCAGCGGGGGCACGATCACGCGTAGCGCCTGCGGCAGCACGACGAGCCGCATGGTCTGACGGTCATGCAAACCCACGGCACGCGCCGCTTCCCATTGGCCGCGCCCGACCGAAAGGATGCCGGCGCGCACGATCTCCGCGATTCCGGCCGAGGCGGAGAGGCCGAGCCCGACCAGCAATGCCGTGAATTCCGGGGTGACCTGAACACCGCCGGTGATGCGGAACCGGCCCTTTTCCGGCCAGTTGATCACGAAATCAGGCTGCAGCAGCAGGATCGCGAGCAGTGGAGGACCAAGAAGGGCGGCGACGATGATGGGCCATCCCGTCTGGTTCTGTCCGGAGGCGACGCGCCTGCTGCGCAGCCTGGATGCCACGAAGAATGCCAGTACGATGCCGGCGATCACCGCCGCGAGGACGCCAGTATGCGCGGAAGACCAACGCAGTGACGGAACGATCAGCCCGCCATTGCTGAGGAAGACCTCGGGCAATGGCTGCCAGGCTTCGCGGACAGGCGGGAAGACCGCGACGATGAGCGCATACCAGAGGAATAGATAGAGAAGCAGCGGCACATTGCGCAGCGCTTCGACATAGATCAGTGCCAGAAAGGCCAGAAGTGGATTGCGCGACAGCCGGGCTATGCCGACGATCAGACCGAGCAGCGTCGAAACGGTGACCGCGAAGATCGACACCCAGATCGTGTTGAAGATGCCGACGAGCAGGGCGCGCGCGTAGGTATCGCCGGAATCATAGCGGATGAAGGACTGGCTGATGACGAAGCCGGCCGGGCGCGAGAGATAGTCAAATCCGGTCGCAATGTTCTGTTCCGCCAACTTGCGCGAGACATTGCCGAACAGATAGAGCCCGACACCGACGACGAGCGCAACGGCGACGACCTGATAGAGCACGGCGCGCACGCGCACGTCATAGAGCAGCCGCACCGGACTGGATGCAGAGGAAGCCATCGAGCTGTTCCGGTCTGGAGTGCCGCCGGCAACAGGGCGCTGCCGGCGGTCTCAGTTCAATCGAGGGAACGCACGTTGGCTGTGATCACCGGAACGGTGGCGAATAGAGCAGACCGCCCTTGTTCCAGAGCTGGTTGGGGCCACGGCTCAGGCCAAGCGCGGTCTTCTCGCCGAGGCTGCGCTCGAAGATTTCGCCGTAATTACCGTTCTGCTTGATGATGTTATAGGCCCATTTGTTGTCGAGATTCAGCATCTTGCCGAGATCGCCATTGACGCCCAGCATGCGCTGGATCTCGGGATCCTTGCTCTTCAGCTGCTCGTCGACATTGGCCTGGGTGATGCCGTATTCCTCAGCCGCGATCAGCGTATTGACCGACCAGGAGACGATGTCCTTCCAGTTGCTGTCGTTCTGGCGAACGACGGGTGCGAGCGGCTCCTTCGAGATCGTTTCGGGCAGGATGACGAACTGCTTGGGATCATTCGCAACGGCCCGGACCGAAGCAAGGTCGGAGCGGTCGGTGGTGATGACGTCGCAGCGGCCTGAGAAGAAGGCGTTGCGCCACTCATTGTTGTCCTCGAAGACCACGGCCTCGTATTTGATGTTGCGCGGCTTGAAATAGTCCTCGAGATTCTGGAGCGTCGTCGTGCCGGGCAGCAGGCAGATCGCTGCCTGTGAAAGCTCCGACGCGCTCTTCACGCCGAGTTTGGTCGAGACCATCAAGCCTTGGCCGTCATAGAAAACGATCGGCGCGAAATCGAGCCCGAGCGAGTTGTCACGCGAGAAGGTCATGGTCGTCTGGCGCGACAACACGTCGATCTCGCCGGACTGCAGGGCCTGGAAGCGGATATTGGTGTTGAGCGGGACGAATTCGACYTTGTCGGGCGCGCCGAACACAGCAGAGGACACTGCCCGGCAAACATCGGTATCGAATCCCTGACGCACGCCCTTGTCGTCAGCATAGGAGTAGCCCGCGGAACTTGGCGAAACACCGCAAAGGACCTTGCYACGCTTCTTCACGGCATCGAGCGTCGCCTGTGCCGAGGCCGGACCCGCAAATACGGCGAGTGCGGCGGCGGCGATCCCGAGCGCAGCAATTTTATTGATCATTTTCGGCATTGTTCACTCCCCTAGGCCCGCCTTTTTTCCGGCGTGTAGTAACGAGCCTATTTGTGCTGGAAAACAACTTCAAGTGTCCTGATCAGCACAGTCGTCATGCGATGGGACCCGGTTCACAACACTGCCATCGGAGTGCTGCAATCGCAGGGCGTGCGTCAGGCACCGGTGAAGGACGCCATCCCGGAACATGCGAGACCAAGGGACCGCGATGGCTTTCGTGAATCCGCAGTGAGCTGATGCGTTTTCTGCAAGGCACGGCGCAGAATGCCGTTCCGCAACACATTCGAGGGGGGATCACGGGATGAATGACGGCAAGGGACAGGCCGGCAACGGGCAGGTCGGGACGACGGTTATCCGGAACTGCGACTGGATCGTCGCGTGGGACGCTTCCACATCCTCCCATGTCTATCTGCAGAATGCGGATTTCGCCTTCGCCGGCAATGAGATCACCCATGTCGGGCCGGGCTATCTCGGATCGGCGGATGTCGAGCATGACGGCCGCGGCGTGATGCTCATGCCCGGCTTCGTCGACATTCACAGCCATACTGGCCATGAGCCGGGCTGGAAGGGCATGCTCGAGGAATTGGGGAGCAAGCGCCTGGGGCAAAGCTCGCTCTACGAGTTCATGCCGGTCTTCAACATCGGTCCGAAATATGCCCGTCATGCCTGCCGGGTCGCGACATCGGAACTGCTGCGGAGCGGCGTGACCACGATCTGCGATCTCGCCGCCCCCCGCGAAGACTGGGTTGGCGATTATGAGGTCACGGGTATTCGCGCCGTTCTCTGGGCGATGCATCGCTCGGGGGCCTGGCGTACGAGCAATGGCCACTCCGTCGAGTATGACCTGGATACGGAACGCGGGGACCGGCTGCTGCTGGAGGCCATCAAGGTGGCCGACGAAGCAAACAAGCATCCGAGTGGCCGGATCAGCGGATATTTCGGGCCCGCGCAGATCGATACCTGCACCGAAGGGCAGATTCTCGGTGCACTTGAAGCCGCACGCGAGCGTGGCCAGCC
>NZ_JBFTZN010000099.1:0-18197 GCF_056406775.1 Allobosea sp. P1_A7 | reverse complement strand
GCGCACGCTTTCAGCGCGTCGTGTTGATCGACGTGGTCCAGTTGCCCCAGGTCAGGCTGCGCATGGCGCTGCGCCGCAATGTCGAGCTGGTGACGCGTGATCTGACTGGCGTCATGAACTGGCTTGCGGGGGAGAGCCAGGGGCGTAGCGACCCGCTGGCCGATCTCAGTGCGGACAAGGAGGTCGATCTGGTAATCTCGGCTAACCTGATGTCTCAGCTCGCCTGGCCGATCGAGGACTGGCTCGAGGAGAACGGGGACCGCGCAACCGCCCTTCCGGATGATCTGCCGGCGCGTTGCATCGCCTGGCATCTCCAGGACCTTGCGCGCTTCGCGGGACGTGTCTGCCTGATCAGCGATGTCGAGATGCTCGAGCACGACCGCGATGGCACAGTGACGGACCGGCTGGATCTGGCGCGCCGTGTCCCGCTACCGCCGCCGGATGAACGCTGGGACTGGCTCGTCGCGCCCTTTGGCGAGGCTGAAAGCGACCGCGAATATGTTCATCGCGTCTGCGCCTGGAGGAATTTCCGGACGCACGAACTCTGACCGTTCGTGTCAGCCTGGGCCGGGCGAGCACCGAGGGCGGCGCAGTGCCGACCATCGATGGCGATAGGACCGGCCGCACCCGCACCGTGACGGAGCATGCAGCGTCGCTAATGGCGACAAGCCACAGGTCAACGAGTACCCTGTCAGAGCGCGGGGCTTGGCCAAGTCCCGCATGAGACCCGATCAATGACGGATAGGTTGGCGTGAATCGGTTCATCAGCCCCGAAGGGCAGAAGGCGATCGCCGCATGGCAGGGGCGACCGGCCGCAGCCCTTCTCATGCAAAGCGATGCAGGCCGATGCATCAGCCTATGCGCACTCTCGTCGTCGCCGAGCGTCTGATGGCGCRGGACACGGTTTCTACCGGTGAGCCGCAGCAGCCGGCCCTGCTGCACGCCGCCGGGAGCTTGCGAGCAGCCTTGACCGAGATGGCGCAGGCATTCGAGACCGCGACCGGGGTTCAGGTCAAACCTGCCTATGGCCCTTCGGGATTGCTGCGCGAGCGGTTGGCCAAGGACGAAGCCGCGGAGGTGTTCGCTTCCGCCAACATGGGCCACCCGGCTGCACTGGCGGACGCGGGCCTGGCCGGGCCGGTCGTGCTCTTCGCGCGCAACGAGCTCTGCGCCTTCGTTCGGCCGGGCCTGATGGTCACCGCCGAGACGTTGCTKGAACGCATGCTCGATCCATCCATCAGGCTCGGCACCTCGACGCCGAAAGCGGATCCTTCGGGCGATTACGCTTTCGAGGTCTTCGCGCGGGCCGAGGCCTTGAAGCCGGGCGCAAGGGCGGCGCTCGAGGCCAAGGCACTGCAGCTGACGGGCGGTCCGAGCAGCGTTGCCGCCCCTGACGACGTCAATGCCTATGGCTACAAGCTTGCCAGTGGCGAGGCCGACATCTTCCTGGCCTATTGCACCAATACCCAGCCACTCGCCGGGGAGCAGCCCGGCGTGACGCTGGTCCGGCTGCCGGCTGCGCTCGCGGTGGGGGCCGATTACGGGTTGACCGTGATGAGCAAGGCCTCGCCAAACGGCTACCGGCTTGCCATGTTCATCCTGTCGCGGGCGGGGCAGGAGATTCTGGCGAAACACGGCTTTGCCGCGCCGGCGCTCCCACATAGCGGGTCGAAGTGACGGAGTTGGCAATGGATTGGCAGGCGACGCGGCGGGGCGAGACCATCGCTGCCTTGCCCGATCGGCAGGATGCGCATCTCGTCTTCATCGGCCGCCTGCGCACGCCCTTCGCCTCACGCGATCAATGCCCGCGTCGTGGAGACCCGGAATCAGGGCCCATCTGCCATGTCGAGGTCGGTGCGACCTGGTGGCCGGCGCTGGCCGGCGTCGAAGCCTGCGCATATCTCGACCTGCTGTACTGGATGAACCTGGCCCGAAGGGATCTGCTGACCCAGAGCCCGAAATCCAGCGGCCAGATCCTCGGCACTTTTGCACTGCGCTCGCCGGTCCGGCCCAATCCGATCGCCCTGTCGCGGGTCAGGCTCATTGGGGTGGAGGAGGGCGCGCYGCGGGTGCGCGGGCTCGACTGCGTCGACGGCACTCCGCTTCTCGACATCAAACCGAACCGCTGCCCGCAAGCGGGCGCCGGCACGGAGCATGATCATGCGCGGACCTGACCGTCGAACCGTTCTGGGCGGCCTTGCCGCGACGCTCGCCGCGCCGCGCATTGCGCGTGCTGCAACCGTGCGCGATGGCGCCGGGCGTGAAATCGCCATTCCGGTCCGGGTCGAACGCGTCTTTCCGGCGGGGCCACCTGCTGCGATCACGCTCTATACGCTTGCGCCCGATCTGCTGCTCGGCTGGCCGCGCGCCAATCGCGCGGAGGAGCGCGAATTCCTGCTGCCTGGAATTGGCGACAGGCCGGAAGTCGGTCGCATCACCGGGCGCGGCAACAGCGCCGATCTCGAAGCGGTGCTCGGCCTCAAGCCGGACCTGATCGTCGATGCCGGTTCGACGGGCAGAACCTATGTCGAGCTGGCAATGCGGGTGCAGGAACAGACCGGCATTCCCTATGCGCTGCTGGATGGTCGCTTCGAGCAGATTCCGGCGAGCTATCGCATCCTCGGCCAATTGGCCGGGCGCGGCGAACGCGCCGAGACGCTGGCGCGCTGGTGCGAGACCGCAATGGCGACGATCAAGGGGCGTATCGCCACGATTCCCGGGGAGAAGCGTCCCTCGGTCTATTACGCGCGCGGCCCACGCGGGCTCGAGACGGGGCTCGGCGGCTCGATCAATGTCGAGACGCTCTCCTTCCTCGGCGCGCGCAATGTCGCGGCAGAGACCCCGGGCAGCGGGCTTGCGAATGTCTCGCTCGAACAGATCCTGTCCTGGGATCCGGAGGTGATCGTCACCATCGATCCGGCCTTCGCCGATGGCGTCGCCAGCGATCCTGCCTGGGCGAATGTCCGGGCGGTGCGCGATCGCCGCGTGCATCTCTCCCCTAAGCTGCCTTTCGGCTGGGTCGATTTCCCGCCTTCGGTCAACCGGATGATCGGGCTGTGGTGGCTGGCGAAGCTGCTCTATCCCGCCCAGTTCCCCGAGGATATCCGCCCGCTCGCCCGCGAATTCCACACGCTATTCTATCAGGTGACGCCGACCGACGCGCAACTCGACCGTGTCCTGGCTGGGCGAGGCTAGCCCCTTGTCGCCATCCTTCGCGCGCGGAACCCTGTTCGCCTTCGGTTTGCTCGCGCTCGGCGTCGTGCTTGCCTTCGCGCTGGGACGCTTCCCGGTCGGGCCCGGTGATCTGCTGCGCATCCTCTGGGCGGAGGTGAGCGGTCAGCCGTCGGGCCTGCCGCCGCAGCTGGAAACGGTGATCTGGAATATCCGCGGCCCGCGCGTGATTGCGGCCATGCTCTGCGGGGCGGCGCTCGCGATCGCCGGCACGGCCTTCCAGGGGCTGTTCCGCAACCCGCTGGTCTCGCCCGATATCCTCGGCGCTTCGTCTGGCGCGGCGCTCGGCGCGGTGGTCGGCATCTATTTCTCGCTCGGCATCGTCGGCATCCAGCTCGGAGCCTTCATCGGCGGATTGATCGCGGTCGGCGCCGTCTATGTCGTCGGCTCGACCATCCGGCGCGGCGACCCGGTGCTGGCGCTCGTCCTGACCGGCGTGGTCATCGGCTCGCTGCTTGGCGCCGGAATCGGCCTCGTGAAATACTGGGCCGATCCTTATAATCAGCTCCCGGCCATGACCTTCTGGCTGCTGGGCAGCCTTGCCGGGACCGCCAAGCCCGATCTCCTGCCGCTGCTCGGCCCGGTCGCCCTCGGCTCGGTGGTTCTGATCGCCCTGCGCTGGCGCATGAACGTGATGTCGCTGCCGGAGGAGGAGGCGCGGGCGCTCGGATTGAACACCGGCCCGTTGCGCCTTGCCATCGTCGCGGCCGCGACGCTGGTCACGGCGGCGAGCGTTGCGGCGGCGGGGATCATCGGCTGGGTCGGCCTCGTCGTGCCGCATCTCGCGCGGTTTCTCGTCGGGCCCGACTTCGGCAAGCTCGTGCCGACCGCCGCGATCCTCGGCGGCGGCTACCTCTTGATCATCGACACGCTGGCGCGAACGATCGGCCCGGTCGAGACGCCGCTCGGCATCCTCACCGCGGTGATCGGCACGCCCTTCTTCATCTGGCTGCTTGCGTCGGCGCGTGGAGGCTGGTCGTGAGCCTCAGTGCCGTCGATCTCGCCTATGGCTATCCAGAGCGCCAGATCGGCCGGGCGATCACGCTGGCCCTGCGGGCGGGTGAGGTGCTTGCCCTGCTCGGGCCGAATGGCAGCGGCAAGACGACCCTGCTGAAAACCCTGCTCGGCCTTCTGCCGCCACATGCCGGCGGGCTCACCCTTGACGAGCAGCCGCTTGCTGGCCTGACGGTCTCAGAGCGGGCGCGAGCGCTGGGATACGTGCCGCAAGCACATGCCGGAACCTTCGCCTTCTCGGTCTTCGCTGTCGTCCTGATGGGGCGTACCGCTCATGGCGCGCTGTTCGCCGCCCCCTCGCGGCATGATCGCGAGGTGGCGATGGCGATGCTGGAGCGCCTCGGTATCGCGGGGTTGGCCGAGCGCCCTTACACGCAGATCTCGGGCGGCGAGCGCCAGCTCGTGCTGGTCGCCCGCGCGCTGGCGCAGGAACCACGCTACGTCATCCTCGACGAGCCGACCGCAAGCCTCGATTWCGGCAACCAGGGCAAGGTGATGGCGCAGATCAGGCGCCTCGCGGCCGAAGGACTGGGCGTGCTCTTCACCACGCACGACCCCAATCAGGCGCTGCGGCATGCCGACCGCGTCATGATGATTCGCGAGGGGCGGATGCTGGCGAGCGGGATCGCGCAGGACTTGCTGACGCCGGTGCGCCTGATGGAGCTCTACGGCGTCGGGATCGAGACGGTGCGGGACGACGCGGGCCGCGTCGCGTTCCTGCCGGGCGAATAGAGCTGTCCGAGCGTGGCCTCGGGGGCCGCCAGAAGGCATCCAGAAGGATATGATCGAGCGTCGGCGTGGCCGGTCGCTGGCCTGGCTATCCCCGCCCCAGCTCAACCGGCACCGAGAAGGAGCGCTTGACCTGCCCGAGCGCGAAGCTCGATTCGATCGAGGCGACATTGTCGAGCCGGGTCAGCTTGTCCTTCAGGAACCGTTCGTAGGCGGCGAGGTCGCTGACGATGATGCGGAGCAGATAGTCGCGCGGGCCGGTCATCAGGTAGCAGTCGGCCACTTCCGGCCAGCGTGTCACCGCCGCAGCGAAGCGGTCGAGTTCCTCCTCGCGCTGGCGCTCCAGCTTGATCGAGGCGAAGACCGAGACCGGGAGGCCGAGCTTGTCCTGGTTCACGACCGCGACATAACCCTCGATGATGCCCGCCTCCTCCAGCAGGCGAACCCGCCTTGCGCAGGGTGAGGGCGAGAGCCCGACTTTTTCGGCCAGGTCCTGATTGCTCATGCGTCCATCGGCCTGGAGAGCCTGGACGATACGCCGGTCGATATCGTCGAGTTTATAGTCTGGCATCTTGTCTCGCTTTCGTTCGCAGGATTAGCGGAAAGCGCTAAGATGGAAAGCATCGTCGGCGATCTTTGGCAAAAATCGCTGCCGGAAGCGTGCATGATGGCTTTGCCGTATCGAGAGAAGCCAAATGACCGATCCCCGTCTGCCGATTCTCGCCGAACTCGAGAAGAAGATTCTCTGGCTCGCCTCCTGGACGATCCATAACGCCAACCACCTTCGCGATAACGGCGATGGGATGAAGGTGGGCGGGCATCAGGCTTCGTCCGCGTCGCTGGCGACGATCATGACGGCGCTCTACATGGCGGCCCTGAAGCCGCAGGACCGGGTCGCGGTGAAGCCGCATGCCTCGCCGGTCTTCCATGCCATCAACTATCTGATGGGCCTGCAGACCCGCGAGAAGCTGGAGAATTTTCGCGGATACAAGGGCGCCCAGAGCTATCCCTCGCGCACCAAGGATATCGACGATGTCGATTTCTCGACCGGCTCGGTCGGCCTCGGCGTCGCGCAGACGCTCTTCTCCTCGCTGACCCAGGATTATGTGAAGGCCCATGGCTGGGGCGCAAGCCGGCCGGATGGGCGCATGGTGTCGCTGATCGGCGATGCCGAGCTCGACGAGGGCAATATTTTCGAAGCCCTGATGGAGGGCTGGAAGCACGGCGTCCGCAACACCTGGTGGGTGATCGACTATAACCGCCAGTCCCTGGACGCGGTGATCCGCGAGGGGCTCTACGACCGCTTCGAGACGATGTTCCGCAATTTCGGCTGGGATGTCGTGACGCTGAAATATGGCTCGCTGCAGCAGGCCGCCTTCAAGGAGAAGGGTGGCGAGCGGCTGAAGGCCTGGATCGATTCCTGCCCGAACCAGCTCTACTCGGCCCTGACCTTCCAGGGCGGCGCTGCCTGGCGCAAGCGCCTTATGGATGATCTCGGCGATCAAGGGCCTGTGACGACGCTGATCGAGAGCCGCTCCGACGCCGAGCTGTCGAAGCTGATGTGCAATCTCGGTGGCCACGATCTGCCCTCGCTGCTCGAAGCTTTCGAGGGCATCGATCACGACCGGCCGGTCTGTTTCCTCGCCTATACCGTGAAGGGCTTTGGCCTGCCGCTTGCTGGGCACAAGGACAATCACGCCGGGCTGATGACCAAGGAGCAGATGGAAGGCTTCAAGAAAGCCAACACGATCCGCCCCGGCCATGAGTGGGACCTGTTTGAAGGGCTGTCGCTGCCCGAAGCCGCGCTCCGCAGCTATCTCGACAAGGTGCCCTTCTTCTCCGAGGGGCGCCGTCGCTTCTCGGCACCGTCGCTGCCTGTGCCCGCGAAACTCGAGGCCGGCATCCAGGCGACGATGTCGACGCAAATGGGCTTCGGCAAGGTGCTGGACGAGCTGGCGAAGCTCGGCGGCCCCCTGGCCGACCGCATCGTCACCACCGCGCCGGACGTCACCGTCTCGACCAATCTCGGGCCATGGGTGAACCGGCGCGGCCTGTTCGCCCGGGCCTCGATGGCCGATACCTTCAAGGACGAGCGCATTCCCTCGATGCAGAAATGGGAATTCTCGCCGAAGGGCCAGCATATCGAGCTCGGCATCGCCGAGATGAACCTCTTCATCAATCTTTCGGCGCTTGGCCTCTCGCATTCGATCTTCGGCGAGCGGCTGATCCCGATCGGCACGCTCTACGACCCCTTCATCTCGCGCGGGCTCGATGCGCTGAACTATGCCTGCTACCAGGATGCGCGCTTCATGGTGGTCGCAACGCCGTCTGGTGTGACGCTGGCGCCGGAGGGTGGCGCACATCAGTCGATCGCGACACCTCTGATCGGCATGAGCCAGGACGGGCTCTGCGCCTTCGAGCCGGCCTTCGTCGACGAACTCGCCGTGATGATGCGCTGGTCCTTCGAATACCTGCAGAAGGATGGCGAGGGCGATCCCGACGAGCGTACCTGGCTGCGCGATGAGACCGGCGGCTCCGTCTATCTCAGGCTCTCGACGCGGCAGGTCGAGCAGCCGAAACGGGCAATGACGGCCGATCTCGAGCGCGACATCATCGATGGTGCCTATTGGCTCAGGAAGCCGGGCCCGAACGCCTCCGTCGTCATCGCCTATACCGGTGCGGTTGCGCCTGAGGCGATCGAGGCTGTGGGGCTGCTCGGCGAAGACCGGCGCGATGTCGGCCTGCTCGCCATCACCTCGGCCGATCGGCTCAATGCCGGCTGGCAGGCGGCCGAGCGGGCGCGACAGCGCGGCAATCATGGCGCGACCAGTCATATCGAGCGGCTGCTCGGCGAACTGTCACGCGATTGCGGTATCGTGTCGGTGCTCGACGGACATCCTGCGACACTGGCTTGGCTCGGCAGCGTGCACGGCCACAAGCAGAAAGCCCTTGGCGTCGAGCATTTCGGCCAGACCGGCAGCGTCGCCGACCTCTATCGGCATTTCGGGATCGACGCGAACGCGATCGTGCATGCGGCGCAGGCCGCGGCGCCAGGCCGGCCGGTGCGCTATCTGAAGGCGCTGCCGTAGGCGGGGGGTATCAGTCCTTGCAAGGCAAGGCGCGGTGGCGAAAGGCCCCCGCGCTCTACTTCGCCAGCCCCTGTTTCACGTTGACGCCTGCGAGCAGCGCGCCGCCCACAAGGAAGAACGCGATCAGCACCGCCAGCCCGGCCTGCTGGCTGGCAAAGACGGTGGTCGCTAGCGCCACGAAGGTCGGCCCCATGAACGAGGTCACCTTGCCCGATAGCGCGAAGAGGCCGAAGAACTCGCCATGCCGGCCCGTCGGTGCGAGACGGGCCATCAGGCTGCGCGAAGAGGCCTGGAGCGGACCGGCGACCAGGCCGATCAGCAGGCCAAGAGCGAGATAGATCCGCTCGGGCACCGAGGCGAACAGCCCGTCGCCTGGTGCCGGAGGCGTAGCCGGCAGCACGAAGAAGATGCGGTCGGGCCCGAGCGAGAGGATGCCGAGGCAGGCGAAGAGCAGGCAGGCGATGGCGCCCAAGACCACGGGCTTGCCGCCGATGCGGTCATCGAGCTTGCCGCCGAACCAGGCGCCGAGCGTGCCGGTGATGGTGAGCATGATCCCGAAGATGCCGAGTTCGATGGTCTGCCAGCCGAAGACGCCGGCCGCGTAGATGCCTCCGAAGGCGAAGAGCGCCACAAGCCCGTCCTGATAGATCATGTTGGCGAGCAGAAAGCGCCCAAGTGCAGGCAGGCGCGGCAGTTCGGCGATGGTCGCCTTCAGCCGCGAGAGACCGCCCTGCGCCGCTTCCCTGAGGCGCATGCCGGTTCCCGGTGAGTCCGGTGTCAGCAGGAACATCGGTGTGACGAAGATGACGAACCAGAGCGCAGTGAGCGGCCCCGAGGCGCGGTCACCCTCGCGCGCTGCTGCGTCGAGGCCGAGAATCGGCACGAGGCCTGCCAGCGTCTTGCCGGTGAGCGGATCTGCGGCGAGCAGCGCCAGCGTGATTGCAAGCGAGATCAGACCGCCGAGATAGCCGATGGCCCAGCCCGTGCCGGAGAGCCATCCGAGCCGTTCCGGCGGCACGAGCCGCGTCATCATCGCATTGTTGAAGATGGTGGCGAATTCGGCACCGATCGTGGCGATGATGAAGCCCGCGAGCGCGATCGGAACCGCGGCGGGCGAGCCGGGCCTTGCAAACCAGAGCAGGGCCGAGCCGATGACGAGCAGCGCGCCGAAGGCCGCTATCCAGGGCTTGCGCGGGCCCGTGCGGTCAGCGATGCCGCCGAGCAGGGGAGAGAGCAGGGCGATGCAGAGACCCGCGAAACCCGTGGCATAGCCCCAGAGCGCCTGTCCATCTGCCGCGTCCGCCGCAAGGGCGGAGGCGAAAAAGGGCGCGAAGACGAAGGTGGTGACCAGCGTGAAGAATGGCTGTGCCGCCCAGTCGAAGAACAGCCAGGCCGTGACGGCCCGGCGTGGCGGATACGTGACGGGCGCGAGTGCCGCCGCAGGCGCGTGGGAAAGGTTCACTGCAGGGTCGTCTCTGGGTCGCCGCCACCGCGCGCCAGCTCGATCTCGGTGATCGCGACCAAGACGTCGGCGCGGTTCTTCAGGCTGGAGGCCTCGAGCAGCGCCTGTTTCTCGCGCGGACCGAAGGGGCACATCATCGAGAGCGCGTTGACCAGCGCCTCGTTGGGTGCTTCGTTGATGCCCTTCCAATCGATCTTGAGGTCATTGGCCTTGGCGAAGGACCGAAGCGCCTTGAGCAGGCTGTTGCGGTCGACCTCGTCCTCCCCCGCACGCGCGGTGAAATCGATGGCGAAGTCGTCATAGCTGACACGGCACTGGCGATAGGCCGTCGTCACCGAGAGCTCCTCGACAATGCGGAAGCGCGCGATGCCGGTGAGCGTCAGGATATAGCGATCATCGCCAGTCTCGGCGAACTGCGTGATCCGGCCGAGGCAGCCTACCTGCAACAGGCCGGGCGTGTCGGCCTGGCGGCCGCTTTCCGGCTCGGGCTGGATCATGCCGATGGTGCGGTGGTCCCGCAGCGCATCGTCGATCATGGCGATATAGCGCGGCTCGAAGATGTTGAGGGGCATCTGCCCGCGCGGCAGGAGGAGCGCACCGGCCAGCGGGAAGACCGGGATCACCAGCGGGCAGTCCTGGGCTCCGTTATAGACGGCATTCATGCCCATGGGCGTGTCGCTCCCTTCCATCGCGGCACCTTATGAAAACAGCAGCGTCGAAAGCTTGCGCCGACCTGCAACGCTGGCGTCGTCCATGTGACCCCAGGCCTCGAAGAACTGCAGCAGCTGCTTGCGCGCGCCGTCGTCGTTCCAGGTCCGGTCAGCCTTGATGATGGCAACCAGCTGGTCGACGGCTTCTTCGCGCTTGTCATGGGCATTCAGCGCCAGCGCCAGATCGAAGCGGGCCTGATGATCCCCGGGGTTGGCCGCAACCTTCGCTTCGAGCTCGGCCGTATCGCCGAGCGAAGCGGCCTGCTCGGCGAGTTCGATCGCGGCACGCACGGCAGCCAGCGCCGGATCGGACGCCTTGGCTTCGGGAGCGGTGGCCAGGATGCCCTTGGCGCCGTCGAGATCACCCATGTCGAGATGCAGGCGCGCCAGTCCGGCGAGCGCTGTGACGTTGTCGGGCTCGAGCGCCAGCACATTGGCATAAAGTTCGCCCGCGCCGGCCGCATCGCCGGCCTCGAGCGCCTCCTGCGCGGCGGCGACCAGCTCTTCGGTCGCGCCCGGGCCCATCGGTCCAACGAGCTTCTCGATGAAAGACTTGATCTGGCTTTCCGGCTGGGCGCCCATGAAACCGTCGATCGGCTGGCCGCGCTGGAAGGCGATGACGGCCGGGATCGACTGGATGCCGAGCTGGCCCGGGATCTGCGGGTGCTCGTCGATGTTCATCTTGACGAGCTTGACCTTGCCACCGGCAGCCTTGATCACCTTCTCGATGACCGGGGTCAGCTGTTTGCAGGGGCCGCACCACGGGGCCCAGAAATCGACCAGAACCGGCTGGTTCATCGATTCGGCGACGACATCCTGCCGGAAGCCCTGTGTCGTCGTATCCTTGATCAGGCCGGGTTGTTCGGCCGCATCGCTGTTGAGCAGCATGGGTCTTCCTTCATCTCGTCAACAAGATCGACCGCGGCCACGCTGGGCCGATCACGGTCGGGCATACGAAAACGGGCGCATGACCATAGGCCGCGCGCCACATAGATGGGGAGGTTCAGTCGTTCTGTCCATCGACCGGTGCTGGCAAATCGACGATCAGCGGCTCATGTCCGGTGCTGCGCAGGAAGCCCAGCATGTCGTCGCGTGCGATGCGCAGCGTCGCGGTGTTGATCAACGGATGGAAATTCATCGCCTCGCCGCTCATCAGATTGGCGTCGAGCACCATCGTCACATCACCGGCGCGATCATTGATCACGGCAAAGGCGGTGACCGAACCGGGCGTCACGCCGAGCTTCTCCTCCAACAGTTCGGCCGAGCCGAAGGAAAGCCGACCGCTGGCTCCCAGCGTCTGATGCAGCCGCTTCAGATCGATTCGTGTGCTCTCCAGGGCCGAGACCAGGAAAAGCCGGCCCTTCTTGTCCTTGAGAAACAAGTTCTTGGTGTGGTGCCCATCGATCGTGCCGCGCAGAGACTTCGATTCGGCGACGGTGAAGACCGCCTCATGATCGAGCCTGTGGAAAGGAATACCCTGCGTGGCCAGATGGGAGCAGAGCTCGTCGGGTGTCAGTGGCGAGGTCATCGTAACTCGTCGGAAACAAAGAGTTCTTGGCGTTGCCTAGCCCGCCGGACGGCATCACCGCAAGGGCGCCGTTCCGGCGCCGGCGGGGCGCCAATCAGGGCATCGGCGAAAAACTTTGCAACAAGGCGCTTGCGCTTCGCAGCGCTTTGGGCAATAAGCCCGCCACGCGCCGCTTGGCGCGCCAATGTCCGGATGCGGGTGTAGCTCAGGGGTAGAGCACAACCTTGCCAAGGTTGGGGTCGAGGGTTCGAATCCCTTCGCCCGCTCCAGACATTATTCCCAACCAAGACTGTCGCAGGCGCCGGGTTTCCCGGCGCTTTTTGCGTTTTGAGGTCGAGGCGATCGCTTGAAGGGGGGCCACAGGCGCTCAGACGTCCGTGGTGCCGGAGCTCACCCGCTTGCGCAGACGATTCGCGGTTTGGGCGTTCACGCTGGGCCCCTCGCACTCGGTGCCGGTGTCGAGGCCAGCGTCCCGCGCGGAATTCCTGACGACGCTGATCATTATCCTGATCGGAAACGCGCGCCGATGGGCCCTTGGGAGCCGGAGAGCCGGTTCCGGCATGCCGTGCTCTCGTGCGCAAACCAGGCCACCGCCTTCGACAGGATATCGCCGCCCGACGCAGCCGGTGGTCCTCGCGCCGCGGACGGATCGGTTCCTTACGTTCCGCGCTGGTTGTGCCGTCGTCCCGATCAGCCTGGTCGACCGCGAAACGCGGCCGGCGATGGTTCGCTTCCGGCCGTCGGGCGCCCGGCAGGCTTATTGCCCCGCCTGCAGATTCGCACTCCTGGCCGTTTGCACGATGAGACGCGAGATGAGCTCGGGGGCTTCGACATGCGGCATGTGTCCGATGTCGGCGAGCACGTGAAGAGCGACGAAGCCCGGAAGACCTCTGCTATGGGAGACCGGAATGATGCGGTCGGCTTTGCCCCATATCACGCGGGTCGGGATGTGAAGCGACGCGATTGCATTCCCGATCTGAATCGTCTGGGTCGCGTCTGGAAACAGGCGGGCTGCGAGTTCCCGTTGCGGCGCGTCCACGCCGCGCCGCAACCTTTCCCGCAAAACCGCTTCGGCATAGCCTTGGGGAAGCAAGGCGGGATCGGCGACCAGTTGTTCCAGCCAAGGCAGCAGGCTGGCTGCCGAGCGGGCCGTTAAGAAACCCTCCAGAAATTCACCATCGATGTCCGGACCGAGGCCGGCTGGCGCAATCAGGGTCAAGGATCGTGCACGAATCGCCGAATTCGCGGCGATGGCGGCTGCGACAGCGCCACCCAGGGAATGCCCGACGATGTGGCATTCCGTCAGCCCGGTGTCCTCGAGATAGGCGAACGTTGCATCCACCAACGCGTTCAGGCTCGGGCTGCCCGCCGCCGCAGTGCGGCCGTGGCCGGGCAGATCGGGAGCGAATGACGCGATGGTGGGGTCGAGATATGCGCGGACGTTGTTCCAGGCGCCCGAATTGGCCCCAAAGCCATGAATGAAGACTATCGGAGGGAGCCTGCCCTTGTGTCGGGCAACAGGGCTCCCCTGCCGAGGCGCGGAACCGACTTGTACTGGCTCGGGCCGTTGCTCGGCCAAGATCCGCTCGATATCGCGGCTCTTGATTCGACCTCCCGGACCCGTGCCAACCATCGCCGTCGTGTCCAGCCCCGCCTGCCTGGCAAGGCGGCGAGCCAGTGGAGAAATCGGGGTTCGATCCCTGGACAGGCTGATTGATGCGGACCGGGTAGGCTCCGGGGTGGCAATCGCAACGGTTGGCTCGGGCATGTCGGCTTCGCCGATCGCATCCCCGTCATTGCCGATATGGCCCAGCACGCTGCCGACGCCGACCTCGGCCCCTGCCGCAGCGACGATTGCGACGAGCATGCCGTCGCGCTCCGCCTCGATTTCAGTCGCTGCTTTCGCAGTCTCGACGACGACGACGACATCGCCTTGCTTCACCCTGTCGCCCACGGCAACCGCCCAGGACACCACGGTTGCGCTTTCCATGTATTCGCCGGCGCCGCCGGTGAGCCTGATCTCGCTCGTCATGACTGGCCTCCGCTCATGCCACTGCCCGCCGCGCTGCTGCCGCGATCTTGGCCGCATCCGGCAGCACGGCGTTTTCGAGCGGCTCGCTGTAGGGGATCGGAATATCGTGGGTCGCAACGCGTTCGACGGGAGCGTCGAGTTCGTCGAATGCCGTTTCCATGATGGTGGCGCTCAGCTCCGCGCCATAGCCGCAGAAGCGCCAGCCTTCATTGACCACTACGGCGTGATGGGTTTTGGCGATCGAGGCCCGGATGGTGTCGCGGTCGAGCGGGCGCAGGCTGCGCAGGTCGATCACCTCGGCGGAAATTCCTTCGCCCGCGAGGAGTTCGGCCGCCTTCAGCGATTCGATCACCATGCGCGAGGAGGCGATGATCGAGACATTGCTGCCTTCCCGCGCGATGCGGGCCTTGCCGATCTCGACCAGATGATCGCCGTCCGGCACCTCGTCGCGGCTGTTGTAGAGGAGCTTATGTTCAAGGAAGATCACCGGGTGATCGTCACGGATCGCAGCCTTCAGGAGGCCCTTGGCGTCGGCGGCAGTCGCCGGTGCGACCACTTTCAGGCCGGGAATATGGGCGACCAGCGCGTCCAGGCTCTTGGAATGCTGTGCCCCGGCACCAGCCCCGCCGCCGCCCTGGGTGCGGAGCACGAACGGCATGGTGACCTGACCGTTCCAGATATAGTTGTAGATCGATGCCTGGTTCATGAGCGCGTCGATGCTCAGAGGCAAGAAATCCGCATACATGATTTCGAGCACGGGTCTCGTGCCGGCCATCGCGGCAGTGACGGCCATGGCGGTCAGCGTCTGCTCGGAGATCGGTGTGTCGCGAACACGCTCGGGGCCAAATTCCGCGAGCAGGTCCTTCGTCACCTTGAAGACGCCGCCATAGACCGCGATGTCCTCGCCGAAGAGCCAGACATTGGGATCGCGCTGCATTTCCTCTCGCAGGGCGGCACGCAGGGCTTCGGCATAACGCATCATTGCCATCACACGGCTCCAGCGTAGTAGGGGGCACTCGGGGCATGATCGACGAAGCCCGGCAACGGATCAGCCAGCGCTTGGTCTACGGCGGCATCGACGGCAGCACGTGCTTCGGCGCCGACAGCATCCAGGTGTGCCGGCGATACGCTTGCGGCCAGCGAGCGGCGGGCGAAGACGATCGGGTCGCGCTCGCGCCACGCTGCACGGTCTTCTGCGCTCTGATAGCCGCCGACATCGCTGGTCGAGAACCCGACCATCCGATAGGTCTTGGCCTCGACAAGCGAGGGGCCTTCGCCGCACCGCGCCCGGTCGACCGCTGCGGCCACCGCCCGATAGACGGCCGTGATGTCGTTGCCGTCGACACTGTCGCCAGGCATGCCATAGCCGGCAGCGCGAACCACCAGATCCGGAACCGAGGACTGGGTCGAGTGATGCGCGGTCAGGCCGTACTGGTTGTGCTCGAGCACGAAGACGACCGGCAGCTTCCACAAGGCTGCGATATTCATGGATTCATGGCAGATGCCGGTCTGTGCGGCGCCGTCTCCGAAGAGGCACATGGCGACGCGAGCGCCGCCATCGGCGCGATTGCGCATCTGGAGCGAAACCGCAAAGCCCGTAGCTGCCGGGATTCCGCCGCCGACGATGGCATTGCCCCCGAGAAGGCCGTTCGCGACATCGGCAATCAGCATATGACCGGCGCGGCCAGCGCATGTCCCGGTTGAACGGCCGAGAATCTCGGCCACGATCGGATGAAGTCCGACGCCCTTGCCGACGTAATGGGCGTGGCCGCGATGGGTGCTGGTCAGCAAATCGGAGGCATCGAGCATCGCAGTCGCGCCAATGCCAACCGCTTCCTGTCCGTCGCAGCGATGGATCGGGCCGCGGGTCTTGCCGGCCTTGTGAAGCTCACCCAGCCGTTCCTCAAGATGCCGAACCGCAATCATGCGGCGCAACATCTCGATCTGTTCGTCACTCGTGGGCGAATTCCTCATCGTCGGTGTTCTCCGCGCGGTCGAGTCGAGCGTCCTGATGCGAGACGTTCGCCGCGCGTGACCGGCGCATGCGTGGAGAAAGCCAAGCGTTTTCGGAGATCGGCTCTAGCGCATTTCCCGACAGAGCGCTATAAGTGTACGCACAATGGAATGCACTATTTGCATGGCGGCGAACGTTCGATCTCGAGAGGGCCTCGTGCCCGATCGGCTTGGACGTTTCTCTGCCCCACATGAGTTGAGCGGGCAGAGCGCTTCCGCAAACATGGAGAAGCACGATGATCTTCGACCACCGCGTCTACACGGCCCGACCAAACCGTCTTCCGGACTTCCTGCGGCTCTATGAGGATGTCGGCCTGCCGATGCAGCGCCACTATCTGCGTGAGCCCTTCGGCTTCTTCCAAACCCATATCGGCGATCTCAGCCGTGTCGTTCATCTCTGGAAATACGACAGCCTCGCCGACCGTGAAGCTCGCCGCGATGCGATGGAGGCCGATCCGGCCTGGCAAGCCTATCGCCGCCAGGTGGTCGAGGCCGATCCGCTGATGGACATGCGCAACCAGATTCTGAAGCCGGTGTCGTTCTTCAACCCGAAGGTTTGATCCGGTCGGCTTGCCGGTCCACGCGGAATCCTGATTTCATGAAACTCGATTTCTTTGCCGGCAACGAGAGTTGGCGGATCGCCTGCGATACCGCGCGCGCGCCCCGCACGCTTCGGTCTCTGGCCTCCACCCTGCCGGCGCCTCTACAGCTCCACACGCCCAAGATCGCAGGCCAGCACATCTACTGGCATGCACCGTTCGTCGAGGACGCCGAGGGCGGCGTTGATGTCATGGAGGCGCCTCCCGGCGCCTTCCTGTATTGGCCGGCGCGGCAGTTCCTCGAGCTGACCTTCGCACCCCTGCAGGCCGAGACCGCCACGGTCACGCTGCTGGGCCAGATCGAAGGTGGCCTCCCCGCCTTGCAGGCGCTTGGCCTGAACCTGCGCGAAGGACATGGAGTGAAGGCGTTCGACGGGCGGCTGGTGCTCGCCGACGGCGCGCAGCCGCAAATGACGGCGTCCCCGGCTTCGAGCTTGCCCGAGGCGCTCGTCGCGCGGCGCGAGACGCTGTGGCGGGCCAGTCCGCCGGATATCGACGGCATGCTCGCCTCGCGCGCGATCATGCACCCCTCCGGCCMGCTCTTCCTGGCCGAATCCGAGGCGCGCATCCTGCAGGAGCTGCTGTGGTGGGTCCGCGGCGGTCTCCCGAGCGAGGAGCCGCAGGTTTCGCGGAGCATCGCCGCGCTGGCCTGCAACAAGGCCGGTACCCGCCTGCGCGACTTCTGCCATCTCGGTGAGAGCGCCGAAATCCTGTTTGCGCTCGAGACCGCGTTCCGACGCCCGGAGATTGCGCTGGCGGAGCTGACCGACGAGGCGATCCTGTGTGCAGGTCGTCTCGCAGCCTGGCTCGACCTGCGGATCCCGTGGTCGGCCGTCAACGGTGCCGTCCGCACGGCACTGGACGCGAGGGCCGAAGCGGCATGACCAGCGCGCTCGCTCCCCTGCAAGATGGCGGCACGCTCGCCTTCTCCGAGACCGGCGCCGGCGCGCCGCTTGTCCTGATCTCAGGGCTGGGCGGGCTCGCGTCGTTCTGGAAGGATTTCGCCAGCGTCTGTGCCGRCCATTTCCGCGTGATCACTTACGATCATCGCGGCGTCGGGGGTTCGAGCCCATTGGACGGATCGACCAGCATCGCTGCGATGTGCGACGATCTCATTGGCCTGCTCGATCATCTGGGCATTGAGCAAGCGACGATCCTCGGCCACTCCACCGGCGGCGCGACCGCGCAGCAACTGGCGATAGACCATCCGCAACGTCTTTCGCGCCTCGTCCTCTCGGCGACCTTCGCGCGACCGTGCGCCTATATGGAGCGACTGTTCGCCGGCCGTATCGAGATCCTCGACCGGCTCGGCGTCGACGCCTACAGGCGTCATGCCCTCACGCTGCTGAATGCGCCGTACTGGCTGGCTGAGAATGACGCCCGCGTCACTGCGGAGCTGACCGGCGGTGCGCCTGCGACCGAACGGGACGCCGCGACCATCCGCGCGCGTATCAAGGCTGTGCTGGGACATGGTGTCAACGAGTCCCTCGATACGATCGCCTGTCCGGCCAGGATCGTGGTCGCGGCCGACGACATCGTGACCCCGCCCTATCACTCCGAGCGCCTCGCGCATGCCATCCCCGGCGCCGAACTCGCCGTGCTCCCTCGTGGCGGTCACTACGCCATGCGGGCCGAGCCGGCGCTCTACCGGGACGCAGTACTCGATTTTCTGCGCGGCTGACCGGCCCGCATGACAAGGATCTGAACCGATGCAAGACATTCTGGGACGTGGACCGATCGGCGTCGTCGGCCTGGGCACGATCGGCCAGCGCTGGGCGGCGACCTTTGCC
>NZ_JBFTZN010000098.1:0-18280 GCF_056406775.1 Allobosea sp. P1_A7 | reverse complement strand
GGGTGGGGGCATTGGCGCGCAGTCCGATGGGGTGCAAAATCCGCCCGATGACGACCAGCAGCCCGGCGGCATGGAGCCAGAGCGGGCCGGCGCCCTGGCCCTCGGCCAGCACCATCAGGATGAGGATCATCGGCACCCATTCGACGAAATTGCCATGCCGGCGGATGYGTTCGTGCAGATTGGCATTGCCTGCATCTCCGATGGAGACGCTCAATGCCGAGCGGGTTTTGGTGACGCCGATCCACAGGGCCAGAAAGATCACGGCCAGGGGGATCGCATAGAGCGAGGTAATCGGAAAAATCATCAGGTTGGGCCATTCAGCTTGGTTTCGATGCCCCAAGAACGCTGCCCAATCCCGGATTTCGACATCCAGGCAAAAAATTTCAAACGAGCATGCYGGGTGGCATCCGCTAGGGTAAATTGGCCGCCTGGGCCAGTGGTATGAAATTCTATGAAGAATTACTCTGATGGAAAAGGGTGAAGTCGTTCGTATGATATTACATTTCGATACTGTGCCTCACAGCGGATAAATATAGCCTGAAATTCATTCGATCGCCCAATGCGGATAGACTTCGCGGTGAAGTCCGGTCCTTGGAGGCGCCGCGCCTCCGGCGGGAGAACGCACGAGCGATCAGATCGTCACGACGATCTTGCCGAATTGTTCGTTCGACTCCAGGAACCGGTGCGCCTCGACGATCTGGTCGAACGGAAAGATCCTGGCGATGGTCGGCTGAAGCGATCCGGACGCCAGCCCGTCGAGGATGAACGCCTTGGCCGCCTCGAGCCGCGCGGGATCACTGAGGATCTCGTGTACGAGGTAGCCGCGGAGCGTCAGCGTCTTGCTGAGGACGGCGAAGAGCGGGAAGGGGGGCGGTTCAGGGCTCAAACCGCCATATTCGATGAGAATGCCACCCCGCGACATCGCGGCCGTCAGCGGGCCGAATATCGGGCCGCCGATCGGATCGAGCACGACGCGTACACCATTCCGGCCAGCGATGTCCGACAGCCGCGCTTCCAGATCTTCCTCGGCCGAAGCGACGACATGGGTCGCGCCAAAGGCGAGCAGGGCCTGCTTTTTGCCTGAGGTGCGCGTGACCGCGATCGTGGTCGCGCCCACCGTCTTGGCAATCTGGAGCGCGGCAAGTCCAACGCTGCTTGATGCAGCCGTGATGACGACAAAGTCCTCCCTGCGGAGCTTGGCGATGTCGATAAGCGCCCCATAGGCGGTGAGGTACTGCATCCAGAAGGCGGCAGCCGCTTCGAAACTGAGCGATGGCGGATGCTTCACGACGAGTTCGGCTGGAAACGTGGCAAGCTCGCCATAGGCGGGCCAGCGCACCATCGACACGGGTGGCACCACGCTGGCGGCGTCGCCAAGTACCAACCCTTCCACATCGTCGCCGACGGCTTCAATGATGCCTGCTGCCTCAAGGCCGAGACCGGACGGCAAAGTCGGTGTCTCGATATAGGTGCCGGCGCGCAGCAACGCCTCGGCGCGGTTCAGCCCGAGCGCCTTGACCCGGATCTGCACCTCGCCTCGGCCGGGAGCCGGAACCGTCACGGTCTCGATGCGCAAGACCTCCGGACCACCATGCTCATGAAAGCGAACGACGCGTGCCATTGGCTGTAACTCCAAATTATTTGAACGGAATAAGCTATGCGTTCGGGCCGTGCCGCGGATAAATGGCTGAATCGGAAGATCAGTCAAAACTATGGGTTCTGAAAGATGGATCGCCTTACGAGCATGGCCGTGTTCGTCAAAGCCGTTGACTTGGGCTCGTTCGCGGCTGCCGCCGAGGCTCTCGATCTGTCGGGGCCGATGGTCGGCAAGCATGTCCGCTTCCTGGAAGAGCGGCTGGGCGTGCGCCTCATCAACCGCACCACGCGCCGCCAGAGCCTGACGGATTTCGGGCGCACCTATTTCGATCGCTGCCGCGTCGTTCTGGCCGAAGCCGAGGCTGCAGATGCGCTCGCTGCCGACCAGCTTTCAGAACCGCGCGGAAAGCTGCGTGTCACCATGCCTGCGCTCCTCGGCCGATGCTGCGTTGCGCCCATCCTGCTGGAGCTCGCGCGGCGCCATCCCGCGCTGGAGCTTGATCTGTCGTTCAGCGACCGCATCGTCGATCTTGCCGAAGGGAACTACGATCTCGCCATCCGGACAGGCGAGCTGGCGAACAAGACAGGCGTGATCGCGCGACGCATCGCTCGTCACCGGATGCTCGTCTGCGCGTCGCCGTCCTATCTCGAGACACACGGCCGGCCCGGTCAGATCGAGGAGATCGGTCGGCATCACGCCATCATCTACAGCCGGCCGGGCTGGATTCACCCGTGGCTGTTCGCGCGCGAGGGCCAGCCACCGGTGGAGGTTGCGCCGGTCGGCCGGTTGCGGCTCGACGACCTTGATGCCGTGGCCGATGCCGCAGCTTCCGGCCTGGGCCTTGCCTGGCTGCCATCTTGGCTGATTCAGGAGCGCATTCAGGCAGGCAAGCTTGTGCCGTTGTTGCTGAATGAGCCGGGATATGTGTTCGACAACTACGCGCTATGGCTGCAGACGCCTCACCTGCCGCGCAAGGTACGTCTCGCCGTCGATGCGCTGGCATCGGCGCTGCCCAGGCTCATGGCCTGAAATGCAGGGCATAGGGCGTCGCGACGACTTCAAGGCGCTTTCGGCCGCCCATTCCATCCCCACCGGACAAGAACGGAGTGTCGTGCGTCGGCCGGCAGCGCCTCAGTGCTTGCTGAGATATTTCATACCGGTATCGCACATCACGGTGACGATGGTCGCGCCGGGGCCGAACTGCTCGGCGAGGCGTAGCGCTGCGACGACATTGGCTCCCGTCGACGTTCCCGCGAAGAGGCCTTCCTCTCGGGCGAGGCGGCGGGCCATGGTGGCAGCCTCCTCGGTCGAAACCAGATCAATCCGGTCGGCGATGTCCTTCTCCCAGAGCGGCACGACATAGCCGGCGCCGATCCCGTCGATCTTGTGGGCTCCGGTCGCGCCGCCCGACAGCACCGGGGATTCGGCGGGCTCCACGGCCGCAATTGCGATCGCGGCATTGTGCCGGCGCAGCGCCTCGCCGGTTCCGCGGAGCGAGGCGGCGGTGCCGACGCTCTGGACGAAGCCGTCGATCCTGCCCTTCGTCTGCGCCCAGACTTCGTCAGCCATCCGGTGATAGGCCGACATCTGGTCGCGGTTCTTCATCTGGTCGGTCCAGAAACTGCCGGTCTCGGCGGCAAGGACCCGTGCGGCTTCGATCATGTCGCGGGTGAGCTTCTCGGTCATGCGGCCGCTCTCACTGGGAATGATCTGAAGCTGGGCGCCCAGCAGTTTCATATGCTCGAGCTTCTCTCGCGCGAACGCGTCCGAGGTCACGATATGCAGCGGGTAACCCTTCACGGCACAGACCAGCGAGAGGGAGACGCCCGTGCTTCCGCCGGTATATTCGACGACGGAACCCCCCGGCTTCAGGCGGCCGTCCGCTTCGGCGGCCTCGACCATCGCCAGCGCCATGCGGTCCTTCATGCTCCCCGTCGGGTTTTCGCTTTCCAGCTTCAGCAGGATCCGGGCGCCGTTTGCCGGTGCGATCCGCCGCAGCGCGAGGAGGGTGGTGTTGCCGACGAGGTCCAGGATGGTTCGGTCMGGGTGGTTCATCTCAGGCGCCCTGCTGTTCGAGCCAGATCTTGAGCGCAACCGCATTGTTCCGCTCTTCGTCACGCGCCGCGTAGAGCAGGGTCACCGGACCTTCGCGCAGATGCCGGAAAAGCTCCCTGGTGGCCGCTTGCGCCGCTTCGCTCGTCAATTCGTCCGCATAGGCCGCGCGGAACGCATCCCAATCATCCGGCTTGCCGTGAAACTGCTTCCGCAGGGCATTGCTCGGCGCGATCTCCTTGAGCCAGAGGTCGATATGCGCCTTGTCCCTGGAGATGCCGCGCGGCCAAAGCCGGTCGACCAGGATGCGCTTGCCGTCATTGGCGGCCCGGTGGTCGTAGACGCGCTTCAGGACGAATGAGGCCATTGGACGTCTGCCACGTGGGGAACGAGGCGCCCGGATCGCGCGACGCCCATTTCCATGCATCTACATGTATTGTAGATGCATATAACCATGAGAGCTGGGAAGCAATCGCAAGGCAGCCTGCGACGCGAGGCTCGCGCCCTGGTCGACGCTTGCCCGGCCTGGAATGCCCGGCTGGCGGCGCGACGCATTTCGCTGTTCATCGATCGGGACATGGCGGCCCTTGGCCTTACCGCGGCGCAAGCCGGGCTGATGGCGCAGATCGCGACCATCGGCGACGATACGCTCGGCGCACTCGCTCAGCGGACCGGGCTCGAGCAATCCACGCTGTCGCGCAATCTGCGTACGCTGGAACGCGAGGGGCTGATCGAGATCGCGGTGGTGGAGGCAGACTTGCGGCGTCGTGCAGTGTGGCTGACCGAAGCCGGCGTACGGCGGTTACAGGAGGCCCTGCCGGTCTGGCGTCAGGCCCAAGCCCGTCTCGCGCAGATCCTGAGGCCTGGACTGGCGCGCGAGCTCGCAGACCACAGCGAGGCGCTGAACGAGGCGAAGCCCGGATCACGATTGCCTTGAAAGCTCCAAAATCTCTTGGTCGAGTGCGCGCCCTGGTCCCCCTCCGGCGAGCATCGGGCGCTGAGGTCGGTCGCGCTGCGATTGGAGGGCCTGGCTAGCGGGCAGCAGGACAAGCGTATCGGATTTCGTGCTGCGGTAGCGGTCGGGCGTCTTGCCGGACAGGTCGAGAGCGAGGTGCGAGATGACACCTGTCGACGCGTGTGATCTGTCGTTTCCGGATCTCAGTCTTCCGCAGAACCTTCGCGGCCCCCCGCGGGCAGGCAATCGCGAAAGCGTCGCAATCTTCTTCGCGCTCCTGCCGGAGCCGGACACAGCGAGCTACATTTCCCATCTCGCCGGCGACCTTCGCGCCGAGTTCAAGCTGCACGGTCGGCTGCGCCCGCCGAGCCTGCTCCATGTCTCGCTCAACAAGGTCGGCAATTTCATCGAATTGCCGAGGGAAATCATCGCCGCAGCGCTGGAAGCCGGCCGAATGGTCGAGGCCCATCAGTTCGCCGTGAGCCTTGACCGGTTCCTCAGTTTCAGCGGCGGTGAACCTCACGCCCTTGTCCTGTGCTGCGGGGAGGATCTCGCCGCGCTTTCGACACTGCGCCGCAACATCGATCGAGCGCTCAAGAGGGTCGGGCTGAAACCGGGTGGTCAGGCAGGTTCGACGCCCCATGTGACCATATTATACGACCGCGAACTCGTACCTCCCATGGGGCTCGAGCGGCCGATCGGCTGGGTTGCCCGCGACTTTGTCCTGATCGAGAGTTTCCAGGGACAAGGCCGATACGAGATTCTGGGGCGCTGGCCGCTGCACCCGCTATGTTGAAGGTCGAATGCGGTAAGCGCAGCGCCGCGCGCCATGAAGGATGTGTTCCTCTCGTTCGACCGAACAGCCCGGTCCGAGCGCGTCTCTGAAGATCGCGAGTTCGGCGCGGCAAAACCCCTGGCAAATCGACGCCGCGGCGCAGATCGGACAGTGGTTCTCGATCAGAAGCCAGCCATCGTCCGATCGCTGCCATTCGGCCATATAGCCTTCGCGGCTCCGGATCTCGGTGAGCGCCGCAATGCGGGCCTCCAGCCCTTCGGCGCCCGCCATGGCTGCCTGATAGGCGGTTCGCATCTCGGTTTCGCGGGCGTTGATCAAACGGTCGAGCGCGTCTGCCCCCAGGAGTTCGCGCACGGACCGCAACAGGCTGACCGTGAGCTCCGCATGGCTGTCGGGGAAGCGCGCCTGACCCTTGTCGGTCAAACGCCAGAACTGGGTTGGGCGGCCGACACCTCGGGACACGGTCTCGGTTTCGACAAGGGCTTCGGTCGCGAGCTTCGCGAGTTGCTGCCGCGCGTTCTCGCCCGTGGTGCCAAGCGCCCTTCCCAGATCAGCCGCGGTCTGTGCGCCGCGTGTCTTCAGCAGGGTCAGCAGCCGGTCAGCCGGCGGACGGGGCAGTGATGATGCATTTTCCAAGTCGTAGCTTGACATATTTCAGGAGCGCCAATATTCCAAGTCAATACTTGTTTTATAGAGCTTGCAGCAACCCGCTGCAAGCTGCGCTGGAGATGACGATGCCCTTCACGGTTCCGAGCCTGCCTTACGCCCTCGATGCGTTGGCGCCCGTCATGTCGGCAGAGACGCTGGACCTGCATCACGGCAAGCACCATCAAGCTTACGTCACCAAGCTCACCGAGCTTGTTCCGGGCTCGGCCTTCGAAGGTTTGAGCCTTGAGGAGATCATTCGCGGCTCCTTCGAAAGACCGGGCGCAGAGGCGATCTTCAACAATGCCGGCCAGCACTGGAACCACAATTTCTTCTGGCCCTCGCTAAGGCCCGATGCCGGCGGCATGCCCGGCAGGCTGGAAGCCCGGCTGAAGGGCGACTTCGGAACGATCGATGCCTTCAAGGCCGAGTTCGTGAAGCAGGGCCTTGCCCAGTTCGGTTCCGGCTGGGTCTGGCTGGTGCAGACGCGGGAAGGGCGTCTTGCCGTCACCAAATCAGCCAACGCGATCAACCCGCTGGTCCATGACCAGACGCCGCTGCTCGGCTGCGATGTCTGGGAGCATTCCTATTATGTCGACTATCGCAACCGCCGTGCCGATTACCTCCAGGCCTTCGTCGATCATCTCGTCGACTGGGATGTGGTCGCGTCGCGCTTGCCGGCCTGAGCCGATGATGGGACTCGCTGAGCGGCTCTCGGCGCGGCTCGCGGCTGGCGCCGAGAGCCACATCCTCCGCTTCGCCCTTGGCGCCGCCTGCCTGAAGAGCGGCGACGGCCCGGCCGCGATCGTACACCTCGAGCGCGCGGTCGCGCTTGATCCTGATTATTCGGCGGCATGGGCGCTGCTTGGCCGCGCCCGGTTGCTGGCGGGGCGGACGGAAGCGGCGTGCACAGCGTGGCAGCGTGGAATTTCGGCGGCCGAGCGGCGAGGCGACATTCAGTCCGCCCGGCAGATGCAGGTCCTCCTCAAACGCGCTTCAAAACCTGCCGGAGACGTGGATCGTGCCTGATCTGCCCTCAGCGATCCTGCTGTTCAAGACGATGCTGGTCTGCGGTCTTTCGCTCTGGTCGGCGATCACGGTCCTGAACAATATTGGCGACTTCCGTGGGGCGGCCGGCGCCATTGCGCGAACATTGGCGATGACGCCACTCAGGGAGGAGCCCGCGATCCCGACGCCGCTGCTCCGGCGGGCGCTGCGCTGCGATCACTGGTCTGTTCTCGCGCTTGCCGCAATCCTCGCGATGCAGGCCCTTGCGACAGCGCTGCTCGGCCTTGGTGGGTTTGAGTTGATCCGTGCCTGCCTGACTGCCGCGGCTCCGGCGCGGGGCATCTGGTTCTCGACTGCGGGGCTGGGCGTGATGGCGCTGGTCTGGCTGTCGATGATGAGCGGCGGGCTCTGGTTTGGCTACTGGATCCGTCAGGGCGAACTTCAGCTGACGCAGATCGCCCTGCTCACCATGACCGTTGTGGCTGCGCTGGCAGTCAATGCCTGACGCCGCTCGGGCGTCAGGCTGGCTTGTCCTGCTGTCTCAGACGATGGGCGGGTTGAGCCGCGCAAACCCCGCCTGACGGCGATAGGGAAAATAGGGATAAGGCGCGGTCACGCTGCTTGCTGCATCCAGCCGTGCGATCTGCTCTGCAGTCAGCGACCAGCCGACCGCTCCGAGATTCTGCCGGAGCTGCTCCTCGTTGCGGGCGCCGATGATGACGCTCGACACGGTCGGGCGCTGAAGCAGCCAGTTGATCGCGATTTGCGGTACCGATCGGCCGGTCTCCTTGGCGACCTCGTCGAGCGCATCGACCACCGCATAGAGCCTGTGATCGTCGACCGGCGGACCGAACTCGGCGGTCTGGTGCAGGCGGCTTCCCTCCGGCAGCGGCTGGCCGCGGCGCAGCCTACCGGTGAGGCGGCCCCAGCCGAGCGGGCTCCAGACCAATGCGCCCACGCCCTGGTCGCGCCCGAGCGGCATCAGTTCCCATTCGTAGTCACGCCCGACCAGCGAGTAATAGACCTGATGCGCGACATAGCGCGGGTAGCCATGCCTCTCCGCGAGTGCGAGCGACTTCATCAGCTCCCAGCCGGCAAAGTTGGAGACGCCGACATAGCGGAGCTTGCCGGCGCGCACGAGGTCACTGAGCGTCGACAGGACCTCCTCGATCGGCGTATGGGCATCGAAGGCGTGGAGCTGCAACAGGTCGATATGCTCGGTGCCGAGCCGGCGGAGCGCATCTTCGACCGCCTTGATCAGGCGCGGGCGCGACGATCCGGCATCGTTTGGTCCATCGCCCATCGGAAGGCTGGTCTTGGTCGAGATCAGCACCTCGTTGCGGCGCCCCTTGATCGCCTCGCCCAGCACCTCCTCGGACGCTCCGTTGGAATAGACATCGGCGGTGTCGAACAGGGTGAGACCGGCCTCAAGGCAGATGTCGACCAGTCGCCGGGCTTCTCTGGCGTCGGTGGTGCCCCAGGCGCCGAAGAGCGGACCCTGGCCACCGAAGGTTCCGGCGCCGAAGCTGAGGGCGGGGACCTTGAGGCCGGATGCTCCGAGATTACGATAGTCCATGATGGCTCTCCTTGGTGGTGTGATGGAGCAGATAAGTCTGGTTGGATGAAATCGCTCAGCAGCCACTCAGGGCCGGTGCCGTGACCGCGGCTTTGCGATCGAGGCGCAGGCTCCAGAGGGCGACCACGAGGCCGCCGATCGGCATCAGCGCTGCGACGAGGGGGACGGCCGTCAGGCCGGGCCCATGGTCGATCACCGCGCCGCCCGCCCAGGCGCCGAGCGCATTGCCGAGATTGAAGGCGGCGATGTTGAGGCTGGAGGCGAGGCTCTGGCCAGCCCCGGAAGCCTTCTCCAGCACCCAGATCTGAAGGGGAGGGACGGTGGCGAAGCCGGCGGCGCCGAGCAGCCCGACGAAGATGGTGGCTGCGATGCCGTCGTGAATGGCGAAGGTCATCAGCCCGAGCACCAGCGCCAGGACGAGCATGCTGCCGATCACCGTCGGGACCAGGTAACGGTCGGCCAGCCGCCCGCCGATCAGGTTGCCGATGATCAACCCACCCCCGAAGACGAGCATGACCGGTGAGACCAGGCTATCGCCGAGCCCGGTCACCTTGGTCAGGATTGGCGCGATATAGGTGAAGACCGCGAAGACGCCGGCAAAGCCGAGGACAGTCGTCAGCAGGCCGAGCAGTAAGGGGCGTTGCGCCATCGCCTTCAAATCGGTGCGCCAGTCGCTCGCCTCCGGTGCCGCCTTATCCTTCGGCACGAAGGCCGCGATGATGGCGAGCGCGACGATGCCGACGAGCGTCACAGCCCAGAAGGTGGCGCGCCAGCCGAGCTGCTGCCCGAGCCAGGTGCCGAACGGCACACCGAGGATATTGGCGATCGTCAGGCCGGTGAACATGATCGCGATGGCAGAGGCCTTGCGCTCCTGCGGCACCAGGCCGGTGGCGACGACCGAGCCGACGCCAAAGAAGGTGCCATGCGCGAAGGCGGTGAGGATGCGCGCTGCCATCAGCAGTCCGTAGTCCGGAGCCAGAGCGCAGGCGGCGTTGCCGAGCGTGAAGATGACCATGAGGGCGAGCAGCACGGTTTTGCGCGGCCAGCGCGCGGTGAAGGCTGTCATCAGCGGCGCCCCCACGACGACGCCCAGCGCATAGCCGGAGATCAGCAGGCCGGCCGAAGCGATCGAGACGCCGAGATCGGCGCTGACCTCGATCAGGAGTCCCATGATGACGAATTCGGTGACGCCGATGCCGAAGGCGCCGGCGGTGAGAGCATAGAGTGCAATGGGCATGGTGGTTGTCCGCAAGACGGGAGGATGTCTCGCGGCAAGATGGCGCGCTGCAGCATCGTGCGTTAGACTGCCGCAAGGAATATCATTTGTGAGATGAATTCATCATGGCGCGTTTGGAGATCAACCGCTCCGGCGAGATGGAGGTCTTTGCCCGGGTCGTCGAGCTCGGCGGCTTCTCGGCGGCGGCCCGTGCCTTCCGGATGACGCCTTCGGCCGTCAGCAAGCTCGTCGCCCGGCTGGAGAGCCGCCTTGGCACGAGACTGGTCAACCGCTCGACGCGCAAGCTCCAGCTCACGCCCGAAGGCGGCATCTTTTATGAGCGCAGCATCCGTGTCCTGGCCGACCTGGACGAGGCGGAGCGTAGCGCCTCCTCCAGCGAGAGCCCGGCGGGCCGCATTCGCCTCAATACCAACGCCTCCTACGGCACGCATATTCTCGCGCCGGTCGTGCCGGAATTCCTGGCGCGCTACCCGGGCGTGACGCTCAACCTCGTGCAGACCGATGCCATCATCGACCTCATGGAAGAGCGTACCGATGTCGCGGTCAGGGCCGGTCCGCTGAAGAGCTCCAATCTCATCGCCCGCAAGCTCGGCGCGACCCGCATGACGATCGTCGCGGCGCCGATCTATCTGGAGCGGTTCGGCGAGCCGAAGAGTGTCGCGGAACTCGACGGCCATAACCGTATCGGCCTCTGCTACGCCCGCACCATAGAAGGCTGGCCGCTGCTCGATGGCGGTCAAGCCGTCACCGTCCCGATCGTCGGCAGCACGCAGACCAGCGATGGCGAGGCATTGCGGCATCTGGCTGTCGCGGGGGTGGGGCTCGCGCGGCTGGCGACCTTCACCGTGCGCGAGGATATTCGGGCCGGAAGACTGCGGCCGGTTCTGGAGGAGAGCAATCCGGGCGATCTCGAGGAGGTGCACGCCGTCTATCTCGGGCAGGGCGGACCTCTGCCGGCGCGTATCCGGGCGTTGCTCGATTTTCTGGGGGAGAAGGCGCGCGTCGGTTGAGCCTGGCCCAATCCCTGCCTAGACCAAGGCGTTCAGGCAGAGGGCGACATGGCGATCACGATTTACGGCATCAAGAACTGCGACACGATGAAGAAGGCCCGAACCTGGCTGGACGAGCACGGGGTCGCCTATCGCTTCCATGACTACAAGGCCGTTGGCGTGGCGCGCGCCAGTCTCGAGGCATGGTGCGCGGAACATGGCTGGGAAACGATCCTGAACCGCGCCGGCACCACGTTTCGGGCGTTGGCCGATACCGACAAGCAGGGGCTCGACACTGGCAAGGCAATTTCCTTGATGCTGGCGCAGCCCTCCCTGGTCAAGCGGCCGGTGCTCGACCTTGGCTCGCGGACATTGGTCGGTTTCAAGCCGGCGCTCTACGAGGCGGCCTTCCCGCGCTGATCCAGGACCATGGCCATGCCGGGCTCGGCCGTGCCGTCACGGTGGGCCGGCGTGCGCTGCACTTCCGTTGTCGCTGCGGCTGCGCTACCTCGCTGCGCATGACAACCGATTTCAGCTTCCATCTGCTCGGTCGGGACGGCGCTGCCCGTACCGGCGAGATCCGCATGCCACGCGGCGTAATCCGCACCCCGGCCTTCATGCCGGTCGGCACAGCCGCGACCGTGAAGGGAATGTATCCCGAGCAGGTCAAGGCGCTCGGCGCCGATGTGGTGCTCGGCAATACCTATCACCTGATGCTGCGCCCCGGCGCGGAGCGCATCGCGGGTCTTGGCGGCCTGCACAGTTTCATGAACTGGCAGCACCCGATCCTCACCGATTCCGGCGGGTTCCAGGTGATGTCGCTCTCCCAGCTTCGGAAGCTGACCGAGGAGGGCGTGACCTTCCAGTCGCATATCGACGGCTCGCGCCACATGCTCTCGCCCGAGCGCTCGGTCGAGATCCAGAACCTGCTCGGCTCCGACATCGTCATGCAGCTCGACGAATGCGTCTCGCTGCCATGCGAGGATATCGTCGCCGAGAAGGCGATGCGCCTGTCGCTGCGCTGGGCCGAACGCTGCAAGACGGCCTTCGGCAATCCCGCGGGCAGGGCGCTCTTCGGCATCGTCCAGGGCGGTTCCGTGCCGTCCCTGCGTGTCGAGAGTGCCAGGTCGCTCGTCGACATGGACCTCAAGGGCTATGCGATCGGCGGCCTTGCGGTCGGCGAGCCGCAGGACGTGATGCTCGCGATGATCGAGACGGTAGAGCCGCATCTGCCGCAGGAGCGCCCGCGCTACCTGATGGGCGTCGGCACTCCCGACGATATCGTCGAGTCGGTGAGCCGCGGCATCGACATGTTCGACTGCGTGATGCCGACCCGTGCCGGGCGCCATGGCCAGATCTTCACCCGCTTCGGCCGGATGAACCTGCGCAATGCCAAGCACGCCGACGATCCCCGGCCGATCGACGCGCAGTCGAGCTGCCAGGCTGCCAACGGCTATGCGCGCGCCTATCTGCACCATCTCGTCAAGGCCGACGAGATGCTCGGCAAGATGCTGCTGACCTGGGTCAATCTCGCCTACTATCAGGATCTGATGGCCGGGCTGCGCGCTGCGATCGCGGCCGGAACGCTGGTCGATTTCATCGCGGAGACCAAGGAAGGCTGGGCGAAGGGCGAGCCGGCATGATCGCGATTGCGACAGCCAAGTCCCGGCTGGAGCGATGATCGACCCCTGGCTCGGCATGCTGCTGCTCAAGATGGCGACCGCGGCAGCGATCGTCGTCGGTTGCTCGCTGCTGGCCGAGCGGACCGGTCCGCTCGTTGCGGCCCTGATCGCGACGCTGCCGATTTCGGCCGGGCCGGTCTATGTCTTTCTGGCGCTCGACCACGACCCGGCCTTCATCGCCGCCGGTGCGCTCGGCAGCATGGCTGCCAATCTCTCAAATGCCGGTCTGGCGCTGGTCTATGTCCTGCTCGCCCAGCGCCTCGGCATGGTGGCGAGCCTCGTGACGGGGCTGGCGACGTGGTTCACGATTGCCATCGTGCTGCGGCAGCTCACGCCGCCGGTCATGGTTATGGCTGCACTGACTGTGGCGGTCTTTGCCGGCCTTCACATGCTCTTCAGGCCGTATCTGGCGGCGCGGCCGGCGGCGCCTCCCGGGCGGCCCTGGTACGCGATCCCGCTGCGCGCCGCTTGCGTCGCCGGGCTGGCGGGGACGGTGACGACCATCAGCGCACGCGTCGGCCCGGGTTGGTCCGGCGTGCTGGCGGCTTTTCCCATCGTTCTGTCGAGCCTCATCGCGATGCTACAGCCGCGCATTGGTGGCCCCGCGACGGCGGCCGTCATCGCCAACTGCGCGCTCGGCCTTCTCGGATTCGGCCTTGCGCTTGGCCTTGTTCACCTGACGGCGGTGCCGCTCGGCTCATGGCCGGCGCTCGGCCTCGGGCTTCTGCTTTGCGTCGGCTGGAATCTGGGCCTGATGACTATTGCCCGTCGCACGCGTCGGGCGGCGCCATGACGCGATGAATAGGCCGCCAATGATCAGGATGAAGCCCACCACCTGAAGCGGGCCCGGGATCTCGCCCAGGATCGGGATGGCGAGCAGGGTGCCCGTCACCGGGATCAAAGGGGGAAAACGCCCGACGACGGAGGCGCCGAGCACATGTGCCGCCCAGCCCCAGATCCACAGGCCGATGATGACGTTGAGCACGCCCTGGTTGAGCGCATGCGCGACGAGCACCCACCACGGCGCGACATCGAAGCCGCGGAAATAGAACAGGAAGTAGAACGGCAGATAGGCCATCGACAGGACCGAGACGATCGCCGCCGCCTTTAGCCCGTTCACCTTCCAGAGCTGGATCAGCAGCGGGTAGAAGCCCCAGAGCAGCCCGACGCCGAGAAAGCAGAGATCGCCGCGCAAGGTGCCGGCCGTCGAAGCGGTGCTGCCGGCTATGCCGAGGCAGGCCAGGCCTGCGAGAACTCCGATGACGCCGATGATCAGGTTCCGCGTCAGCATGGCGCCAAACAGCACGACACTTCCTGCGATGCCGATCAGCGTCACCGTTCCAGGGCCGATGGTGGCGCCATGAGCCGCCGGGGCTAGCGTCAGCCCGGTCAGCATCAGATAGGTCATCGGAAAGCCGCTGGTGATCGCGAGCCAGATTCCGCGCCGCCAGGTCACGCCGCCGCATGTCGCCAAGCCCCCATCCCTGAGGAAGATTGGCAACAGCAGAAGACCAGCGGTCGTGAAGCGCAGGGCTAGCAGATCGTGCTGGCTCAGTCCGTTGAGCACGGCGTGGCGGCTGATCACGAAGTTCGAGCCGAAGATCAGCACGCTGCACAGCATGCCGATGACGGCGAGACGCCAGCGCAGCCGTACTGCCTTTTGATCCATCAGCGAAGCGTCGGCGATCTTGTCCATGCTTCGATTAATCCCGCATCGCACAATCGCGATATGCCCGATGCTGCATGGCGCGCCCGCACCCGTCGCGGGATGGGAAATCTGTCGAGGGCCGCAATTGCTCCCCGGCTGCGCCATTTTGTCGCCGTGTCCGGCCTCTTCTCTCGAGGCGACCAAGGGATGAACTCATGAACGACGATACGACGAAGATGGCGATCGGCCGGGTTCTGCGCAGCTTCGGCGGCCAGGTCGCGGTTTCGGTCACGGCCTCCGTGGCTGCCGCCGGAGTTCTGGCCTTTCTTCAGATCCAGTCCGGAGCTGCCCATCGCGCGACCATGGCTGAGCAGATCGTCCGGGCGTCGCAGCCTGATGCCGAGCTTGCAAATGCCTCGGAAGCGCCCGTGAGCAAGTTCCTGGAGCGGCATCGCGATCAGATGAGCGCCGGCAATGCGGAGTCCGTCTCGCCCACCAGGGCCTTGGCTGTGCCGGCGACGTTGCTGATGCCGATGGCGACAGCCTGGGCGCTGCCAGCCGGCACGACACCCGCCTTGGCTCGCTTTGAACCGCAACGTAGCAGCGCGCCCGTCACTGCGGCGGCGCACACGGTCCCGCGCGAGCGGAGCAAGCCAAGCGTCGCGGCAGCGCAGCCTTTGCCGATTTCGCCACCGCTGCAACTGGCGGCCTCCGCGGGGGACGCCACGACGGCCGTCGCTTCAACGCGCGGGCCAAGCCTGCTGGGACTGGAACTGCCAGACGGCGTTACGCGGGCCGGCCGCGCGCTGGGCGGCCTCGCCGATCGGGTCGGTGCCGCCGGGACCTGGACGGTCTCGACGGCAAGCCAGCTCCTGCCGAGTTGGTGAGAGCAGGCGCCTTCAGCTTCAGGCCAGCGCCTTCAGCGCCGAGCGGCCGGCATAGATCGCCTGGGCGCCGAGTTCTTCCTCGATGCGCAGCAGCTGGTTGTACTTCGCGGTACGGTCGGAGCGGGCAAGCGAGCCCGTCTTGATCTGCCCGCAATTGGTGGCGACAGCGAGATCGGCGATCGTTGCGTCCTCGGTCTCGCCCGAGCGGTGCGACATCACCGCGGTGTAGCCGGCGCGCTGCGCCATCTCGACGGCGGCAAGCGTCTCGGTCAGCGAGCCGATCTGGTTGACCTTCACCAGGATCGAGTTCGCGGTCTTGCTCTTGATGCCCTGCGACAAGCGGGTGACGTTGGTGACGAAGAGATCGTCGCCCACGAGCTGGCACTTGCTGCCGACGAGATCGGTCAGAGCCTTCCAGCCCTCCCAGTCATCCTCGGCCATGCCGTCCTCGATCGAGACGATCGGGTAGTTGCCGACGAGCTTGGCGAGGTATTTGGCCTGCGCCTTCGGATCGCGGGTTTTGCGTTCGCCTTCATAGACGTAGGAGCCGTCCTTGAAGAACTCCGTCGCGGCGCAGTCGAGTGCCAGCGCGATGTCTTCGCCCGGCCGGTAGCCGGCCTTCTCGACCGCCTGCATGACGAAATCGAGCGCAGCCTCGGCCGATTTCAGGTTCGGCGCGAAGCCGCCCTCGTCGCCGACATTGGTGTTGTGGCCGGCGTCGTGCAGAGCCTTCTTCAGCGTGTGGAAGACCTCGGCGCCCATGCGCAGGGCTTCCGCGAAGGAAGGCGCGCCGACCGGCATGATCATGAATTCCTGGAAGTCGATCGGGTTGTCGGCATGGGCGCCGCCATTGACGATGTTCATCATCGGCACGGGCAGGACGCGGGCGGAGGTGCCGCCGACATAGCGATAGAGCGGCAGGCCCGAGCATTCGGCTGCGGCCTTGGCGACGGCGAGCGAGACGCCGAGAATGGCGTTGGCGCCGAGCTTCTTCTTGTTCGGCGTTCCGTCGAGATCAATCATGGTCTGGTCGATCGCGGCCTGGTCCTCGGCATCCATGGCGACGAGGGCTTCGGCGATCGTGGTGTTGACGATTTCGACGGCCTTCAGCACGCCCTTGCCGAGATAGCGGCTCTTGTCGCCGTCACGCAGCTCTACGGCTTCATGCGCGCCCGTCGAGGCGCCGGAGGGGACCGCGGCGCGGCCCATCGAGCCATCCTCGAGCACGACGTCGACCTCGACGGTCGGATTGCCACGGCTGTCGAGGATCTGGCGGCCGATGATGTCGATGATCGCGGTCATGGGAGGCTCCGGTGCGAGGCGAAACGGAAGGATGCCGCGCTTCTAGCCAAGCGCAGGCGTAACGGAAAGAGGCGTCGCGGCGATTGGCCGGTGGCGCGGGCGCGCCCGAGGCTCTAGAAGGCCGCCTTCAAGGAGCCATGACCATGACGATCGACGCCTCGACCCTGCAACTGGGCCATGCCAGTGCACTGCCGCAATCTCCCGAGGAGGCCCGCCTCGACCGTGTGCCCAATCCGCATGCCGGCACGAATTATCTCGCGCGCTTCACATGCCCGGAATTCACCTCGATCTGCCCGGTGACCGGCCAACCCGATTTCGGCATCCTGGTCATCGATTATCTGCCCGGCCAATGGCTGGTCGAATCGAAGTCGCTGAAGCTCTATCTCGGGTCGTTCCGCAACCACGGAGCCTTCCACGAGGATTGCACCGTCAATATCGGCAAAACACTGGTCGAGCTGCTCGAGCCGGAATGGTTCCGCATCGGCGGCTATTGGTACCCGCGCGGCGGCATCCCGATCGATGTGTTCTGGCAGACCGGCGAGCCGCCGAAGGGGCTCTGGCTGCCCGATCAGGGCGTCGCTCCTTACCGCGGCCGCTGAGTTCAGGTCCGCGAGCCTGCCAGCGGCAGGATGCGCGGCGTCACGATGCCAAGCAGGCCGATCCCTGCCGCAAAGAGCAGGATCGCGCCTGTCGTGCCGAGCAGATGCAGCGCGATGCCCATGGCGACGGGGCCGATCGCATGGCCAAGGAACAGCGCGCAGGCGAAGAGCGAGACGGCCGAGCCGCGCGCTGTCGGAGCGAGCTCGGTCGCCTGAGCCTGGAAGGTGCCGTGCATCAGGAAGAAGCCGAACCCGTTCAGGGTGAACAGGCCAACCGCGCTCCACCAGGGTAAGAAGGGCAGCGAGAACAGCACATAGCCCGTCGCCATCAGGAGCCCGCCGGTGACCGTCATGCGGGCCGGTCCGAGGCGCTCGACCAGGATGCGGGTCAGGATCCCGTAGATGATGCCGCCAAGCCCGGTTCCGGCGATCACCAGCCCGGCCAGCGAGGGGCCGATCCCTGAGCGCTCCTGCAGGATCGCCGCGACATAGGGCGGCATGCCGAAGATCAGGCTGCCCTCGGTGATGACGATCGCATAGAGCAGCTTGCTGCGCGGGTTGGCGAAGACGGATCTGTAATTCGCCAGCGCGCCCGCAAAGCTGAGCGGCAGCCGTGCCGCGTCCGGGYGCGGCTTCAGCACGACGATGACCAGAAGCGCTGCAGCCGCCGCCATGGCAGCGGCCATCACGAAGACACTGCGCCAGCCGAAATGCTCCGCGATGACGCCCGAGCAGGCGGCCCCGGCCATTTGCCCGACGATCATCAGGACAAGGAAGCGTCCGAGCAGTACCTGCCGCTCGGCCATTGGCGCGCGGTCGCCGATCGCGGCCATGGCGATGGGGATGACGCCGCCGGCAACGATGCCCGTACTCGCCCGGATCACCGTCAGTACGTCGAAGGACAGGGAGAAGGCGGCAGCCATCGAGAGCAGGGCAAGCAAGCCGAGGCAGACACTGATCGTCCGCAGCTTGCCGACCGAATCCGCGATCGGGCCCAGGAAGGGCTGACCGACCGCGTAGGCAAAGGAGAACGCAGTTGCCATGGCGGCGATCTGCGCAATCGTCCGGCCGAACTCAGCTGCCAGTGTCGGCACCAGCGGATCGAGGATCCGCATGGTGAAGGTCGATGCGAAGCCGCAGGCCCCGAGGACCAGGATCAGCGGGCGCAGCGAGGCGGGCTTGGTTGCGGTAACGGGCTTGTCCATACGCGCCTTAAACCGGCGCGCGCCTCGCCTTGGCAAGCCGAWCAAAGCCTTGCAGCTCTGCGATCAGCGCAGGGAAGTCCGCGAGCGGCACCATGTTGGGGC
>NZ_JBFTZN010000097.1:0-18513 GCF_056406775.1 Allobosea sp. P1_A7 | reverse complement strand
ATCCTTGAGCGTGCCGATCCGGATCGCCGCATCGAAACGTTCGCCGATCAGATCGACATAGCGGTCGCTGGCCTCGACATCGAGCTCCAGCTTGGGGTGACGATGCGCCAGCTCGGCGAGGACCGGCGCGACATGGCGTACGCCGAAGGTCAGCGGCATCGACAGGCGCAGCCTCCCGGCAACGCCACCGGTCTGCTGCGCCACCGATTCACGCGCCTCCGCGAGATCCGCAAGGATGCGTTCGCCGCGCGCCTTGAACTCGATCCCGGCCTCCGTGGGGCTGATGCCGCGGGTCGTGCGGCTGAGCAGCCGGGTACCGAGATCGGCCTCGAGTCGAGCGATGCGACGGCTGACGATAGACTTCGACAGACCCAGCACCTTGCTCGCGCGCCCGAAGCCACCGGTCTCGACCACGGCRATGAAGCTGCGGATGTCATCGAGCTCCGACATGAGAGTGTTCCCCTGAGAGCAACAGTATGGTTCCCACTATGGGCGTTCTGGTGCGTGAAGTGAACCGCTATGTTGCACTGCATCGAGGCCATTCCCTCCGTTTCAGGATCGCAACCATGTCCAACCTTCTCGTTCTCAACAGCAGCGCCCTCGGCTCGGCTTCCGTTTCGAAGCAGCTCGTCCAGGATACCGTCACCCGACTCACCGCCCAGAACCCTGGCCTGAAGGTCGTCGAACGTGACATCGGCCTGGCCCCGGTTCCGCATCTGACCCTCGATTCCGCGACCGCCATTCGCGGCGGCGAGCCGGCCAATCCGGCTCAGGTAGAAGCCCGCACGCTGTCCGATGCGCTCGTAGAGGAACTGAAGGCGGCCGATATCATCGTGGTCGGCGCGCCGATGTACAATTTCGGCATCTCGTCGACGCTGAAGGCCTGGTTCGACTATGTGCTGCGCGCCGGCGTGACCTTCCGCTACACCGAGTCTGGCCCGGAAGGCCTGATGACCGGCAAGCGTGCGATCGTGGTCGAGAGCCGCGGCGGTCTCTACAGCAGCGGCCCCGCCCAGATCATGGACTCGCAGGAGCCGCATCTGCGCACCCTGTTCGGGTTCATGGGCATCACCGATGTCACGTTCATTCGCGTCGAGAAGCTCGCTTTCGGTCCCGAGGCACGCGAGCAGGCGATCAACGCCGCCCAGGCCGAACTGAAGCTGGTTGCCTGAGCCTGATATTTCGCCAGGACAGGGCCGGCGTCAGGAAACTGACGCCGGCCCTGTCTATGCAGGGTCAACTCCGCCACGCCGGGAGGACTGAGCAACTACTGCGCCGAGCCGAGGGAATAAGACGCGTTCTCGCTCGTTTCTCTCGACATGAGCAGCTTCCTCCCCCTCCTCCCGTCGTGATCGCGCCGGTGCAGCCGTCCCGACATGCCGGTGCGCCACTGGCGCCCCCCGGCGCGCCCGGCACATTCATCCGTTTCGCCGCCATAGCCCTCGCGTCGGCTGCGGCCTCGTCGATCTGGTTCGGGGCCCCACTGGCACCGGATGCCAGGATCGTGCTGATCGTCTTCTCCCTCGCCACCATCGGCTGGACGATGACGGCGATCGACGACACACTGATTGCCCTTGCGGCCGCAGCGGCCCTGGTCGCAACCCGCACGGTGCCGACCGAACAGCTCCATCTCGCACTTGGCAGCGAGTTGATCTGGCTGTTGATCGGTTCCTTCGTGATCGCGGCCGCACTGCGCGCTTCCGGCCTCGCCGAACGCCTGGCCCTGTCGGCGCTGCAGCCCTTCTCGCGCGTATCCTCGCTCTTCTTCGCCGTGACCTTCGTCATCATTGCCACCGCCTTCCTCGTCCCCTCGACCTCCGGACGGGCCGCATTGCTGTTGCCGGTCTATCTGGCGCTGGCCGAGGCGATCGATGACCGCCGTATCTACCGGGCATTGGCGCTGCTGTTTCCCTCCGTCATCCTGCTATCGGCGGGCGGATCGCTGATCGGAGCCGGCGCGCATCTGATCGCGGTCGAGATGATGACAAGGGCAGGCCGTCCGGGGCTGGACTATCTCGACTGGATCGTCCTCGGCCTGCCCTTCGCGGTGCTGTGCAGCCTCGCCGCCACGATCGCCATTCTCACGCTGTTCCTGTCTCGCGCTGAGCGCAGCCGCTCTCTGGAGCGACGCTCGCCCGAGCGAACGCCTTTGACCCGACCACAAATCCATGTGCTCGCGGTCGCTGTCACAGTGATGATCGGCTGGAGCACGCAGAGCTGGCACGGCATCGACATCGCGATCGTGACATTGCTCGGCGCTGTCGCGGTCACTCTGCAACCGCTCGCTCCAGTCTCGATGAAACAGGCCGTGAAAGCGACGGAATGGCAGCTCATCCTGTTCCTCGCGGCGACGACACTGATGGGTGGCGCGCTGATCGAAACCGGGGCGGCGGGCGCGATCGTCAAGGGCCTGCTCGGCCTTCTGCCCGGTGAAGCGCTGACAACGCCATGGCTGCTGGTCGGGGTGATCTGTGCCATCGCGCTGCTCTCGCACCTGGTCATCACCTCACGCTCGGCCCGCGCCGCGGTGCTGATTCCAATGCTCGCCTTGCCGTTCGCGGCGCAGGGTTACGATCTCCGCGCGCTGGCTTTCGTCATCGTGATGGGAACCGGCTTCTGCCAGACCTTGCCGGTCAGCGCCAAGCCGGTTGCACTCTTTGCCGGGCTCGACCGGCCGACCTATCAGCCGCGCGACCTCGTACTGCTATCGGCGGTATTGCTACCCCTGATCTTCGCCCTGCTCATGGGCTTCGCGACCTACATCTGGCCGCTGATGGGCCTGCCGCTGCTGCGTTGACCGGCCCTTCGCGGGCGGCCGCAGAAATTATTGAGCCGGCATGGAATAAGCGCGCACAGGCTTCGTTTGGCACAGGGAGGCACGAGCCTCCCTGTGTTCGAGGAGCCCAACATGACCCTCAAGATCCTGATCGCCCCCTCCGGTTTCAAGGAAAGCCTGGATGCGAGCGCTGTCGCAGCGGCCATCGCGCTAGGCGTGAAGACTGGCATGCCCGACGCTGAAACCCTGCTTGCCCCCCTCGTCGATGGAGGAGAAGGTTTCACCAAGGCGCTCGTCGCCGCGACCGGAGGCCGTCTCCATCGCCTCACCGTGACGGGGCCGGTCGGCGAGCCGGTCGAGGCCTTCTTCGGCTTCCTCGGGCGTTCCGGACCAAGGACGGCTGTCGTCGAGATGGCCGCCGCTGCCGGGCTCGCACTTGTTCCTCGTGATCGGCGCAATCCGATGCTGACCACCAGCTACGGTGTCGGCGAACTGATCCGTGCGGCGCTCGACGCCGGCGCCGAGCGCATTCTGGTCGGCTGCGGCGACAGCGGCATCAATGACGGCGGCGCCGGAATGGCAGATGCCCTCGGCATCAGGCTGCTCGACGCTTCGGGCCGGCGCATCGGCCGGGGCGGCGGCGCACTTGCCACTCTCGCCCAGATCGATCTGAGCGACCGGGATCCCCGCCTTGCGACCACGCGGATCGATGCTGCGGTCAACTGGCACAATGTCCTGCTCGGCCGCAACGGAGTCGCCCGGGTCTTTGCTCCCCAGAAGGGCGCAACGCCGGAGCAGGTGGTCGCGCTCGAGCAGGCGCTGCATGTCTATGCGGCTCGACTCCAGGCTGCGACGGGCGACGATACGAGCACAGCGCCCGGTTGTGGTGCCTCTGGCGGGCTGGGCGCCGGTCTCCAGGCGCTCCTAGGCGCGAGGCTGCATCCGCGGTACAACATCGTCATGCAATATCTGGCTTTTGATGACTTGCTGGGTCAGGCCGACCTGGTCATTACGGCCGAAGGCTGCCTCGACGAGCAGACACCATTCGGCAAGATTCCCGCCGAGGTTGCGCGCCGGGCCAAGAAGCGGGGCATCCCGGTCATCGCGCTCGCCGGAACCATCGGCCGCGGCCGTGTCCGCATCAATTTCGAGCATGGGATCGATGCCTTCGCGAGCATCTTGAAGCGTCCCTGCACGCTGGAAGAGGCCATCGCCGAAACCGAGAAGCTGCTGCGCCGTGCGGCCGAAGACGCGATCCGGATGATCGGCGTCGGCATCAGGCTGCAGCATGAAGGGCACGCCGCGTGAGCGACCTGCGTGGCCCCCAGGCCAGGGCGCTCGCGCTCGGCCTCGTGCTGGCTCTGTCGCCGCTGCCCGGCCCGGGCAACGCGCCATGGCAGGCGCCTGCGGCACTTGCCGATGACGATGGCGGGGACGGTGGCGGCGGTGGAGCCGGCGGCGGCGCAGGCGGTGGCAACGCAGGCGGCGGCGGAGGCGGTGACGGCGTCGACCCCGCGCTCTATCGCGGCACCGGGACCGGCCCCTTCAACCTGCTCAGGGTCTTCGGCATTGAAAGCCGTGCCCCGCCGCGTCCACGGCGGGCGGGGCCGCCCACGCCACAAGCGTCTCCGCGCGAGCTTGTCGCCAGCGGGCTCGTCGAAGCCGATTTCGACAAGCTTCGCCGCGACGGCTTTCGGATCATGGCACAGCGGCAACTCGCCTTGCTGCCCGGTCTGTCGGCCCGGCTGCGCGTTCCGCGTGGCCTCTCAACCGCGCGTGCGCTGCAGCGGGTGCGCTCGCTCGCGCCTTCAGCGCTGGTCGATCTCAACCATCTCTATCGCAGTCTGGCTGCCCCCTGTTCCGAGGCACGCTGCTTCTCCCTGACGACGCCGGAAGCACGGATCGAGGGCACCTGTCGCGCCCATGGCACGATCGGCATGGTCGACACCGCAGTCGATGCCGAGCACCCGTTCCTGTCGCACAGCGGCATTGTCACCGAGGTGGTGCGAGCCCCGGACTACCGGCCAGCTCGCGACACGCACGGCACCGATATCGCGATCCTGCTGACCCGGAACGGACCGGGCCCGGCCGGGGCGCGGGTGATCGCGGTCGACGCCTTCCATCGGCGCGCGGGTGGCGCCAGCACAGACAGCCTCGACCTCGTAACGGCACTCGACCGTCTGGCGGAACGTTCCGTACCCGTGGTCAATCTCAGCCTCGCGGGGCCGGCCAACGCATTGCTCGACTATGCCGGCCGGGCGATGCAGCAGCGCGGCACAGTCCTAGTCGCCGCCGCCGGCAATGACGGGCCGGGCACCGAACCGCGTTATCCCGCGGCCTATCCATGGGCGGTCGCGGTGACGGCCATCGACCGCGAGCGCCAGGTCTTCGCCCGCGCGAATCGCGGCGCACATATCGCCTTTGCGGCCCCTGGCGTGCGTATCCAGATGCCCGACAAGGCCTTGCGCCCGCGTCGGCTGCGCTCGGGAACCTCCTATGCCGCGCCACTGGTCGCCCTCGCCTTCTCTCAGCGGCGCTCCGCCGATCAGGGCGCGACACCGCAGATGCTCGTGGCGGCACTGTCCAGCGAGGCGACTGATCTCGGGGAGCCGGGCCGCGACCCTGTCTTTGGCTGGGGTCTGCTGGAATGCCGGCCGCAGCCCGCGCAGCCATAGGTCGATGCGCGATCGTGCCTGCTGATCCTGACGACAAGGATACGACTTTGGACATCGTCCAATCCCATATGACGGCCTCCACCGGAACGACGGCCGCGTCGGCAGGCACCGAGCCGCCCCTGTCGGCCTTCGCCAGCGAGCTTGTGGCCTTGCTGCCGAGACTGCGCCGGTTCACGCTCTCCCTGACCCGCTCGGCGAGCGAGGCCGACGATCTCGCCCAGGCAACTTGCGAGCGGGCCCTCAAGGCACAGGCGCTCTGGCAACCCGGTACCCGGCTCGATGCCTGGCTGTTCAGGATTGCACGCAACCTCTGGATCGACTCGCTCCGCAAGCGCCGTAGCGAAGGACAAAGCGAGGCTCTCGAAGACCATCTCGATCTCGCCGGGGAAGACGGCCGGCATGTCGGCGACGTCGCCTTGACCGTCGATTCCGTTCAACAGGCGCTGGGAGCCATGCCGTCCGACCATCGCGAACTGCTGATGATGGTCTGTGTCGACGGAAAGAGCTACCGCGAGGCCTCGCAGCAGCTCTCGATCCCGCTCGGCACGGTCATGAGCCGGCTCTCGCGAGCCCGCCAGGGGCTCGCGGCGAAACTTGGAATGGACAAGACATCATGACGAGCGCGGTTTCGGACGAAATGTTGCTGGCCCTGGCCGACGGCGAACTCGAGAAGGCCACGGCCAATGCGCTGCATGCGCGGGTCATGGCCGAGCCAGAACTCGCCGAGCGCTTTGCCCTGTTCGTGGAAAGCCGGGCGCTGCTGGAGGACGCCGGCAGCTCCGATCAGGCCGTGCCGCCGCACCTGCTCGCAGCGATTCGCGCCGCCGACGGAGCCAGGCCAGGTCGGCATGGCCTGGCAGTGATCGAGGGCGGCGCCACACTCGCAGCGCCCGCCCCGGCCGTCTCCCCGCGCTCCCTCCCGCGCCGCCCGGGCTGGCAACTGCCTCTGGCAGCCTGCTTTGCGCTGCTTGTCGGCGGTATCGCCGGTTACCGGATCGGCTCGGAAACGCCTGGCAACCCGGACCCCAGCGGCGTCGCCCTGTTTCAATCGGCCCGCGCGGCTCTCGACACGGCGCTCGGCAGCTCGGCAAGTGGCAGCAGCACATCATGGTCGCACGGTGCTGCCGGCGGCAGCATCGCGCTGGTCTCGTCACATCGACTGGGAGACGGCACGCTCTGCCGCGAATATACGCTCGCCAGCGCCGCGCAGGGCGCAGATCGCTGGAAGGGCATCGATTGCCGCGTCGAGGGTCGCTGGCGCACCGAGCTTGTCATTGCCACCCCCTCGTCGGGGGGTGGGTATCGCCCTGCCAGCGGAGACAGCGCAGCGGACGCTTTCCTGCAGGACCGCAATGCGGAAAGCCCCCTCGCCCCGGCTGCGGAAGCAGAACTCCTGAACGCACTGGCTCGACCGAAACGCTGATCCTGCCTGCGCTTTGCCCCCCGAAAGGCCATAATGCCTGCCCTTTGGTGGCAACTCGCTGTCGTCCCGACCACGGAGAATGGAATGGCACCTCTTGCTCGACGCACCGCCCCCATCTCTCCCTTCCATTCGACAACGGGACCGACAGACCGTGAACGATCCAATCGACAGTTATGTCGACCGAGCCATCGCCTGGGCGACGGCACGTCTCGGCAATCCCGACTACGCCTTCCGCTGCCTTGCTTTCGTCGAGGATGCCTACGAGGCCGGCAACGCCATCGAGATCTTCGGCGGCAGTACTGCAAGGGAATCCGCGGACGAATATGGCGTCACCGAGCCACAGCCGGCTGCGGTGCCGCGCGGCGCCTTCGTTTTCTACGACATGACGGGAGAGCTCTTCGGCCGGCGCGCCAACTGGGGCCATGTCGGCCTTCACCTTGGCGACGGTCGGGTGGTGCATGCCTGGGACGAGGTGCGCATCGACGGCTATCTCGCCGTCCAGTCGCTTGAGGTGGCTTCCGGCTGGACCCAACCCCGCTATATCGGCTGGGCCGCGCCGGAGCGCCTGCTGCGCGGTCATCGCGTCAAATAGAGCGACCCGCGCAAGGGCCGCTGCGAGCAGTCGCCCTTGCGCACCCGAACGGCCATTCGCATGCATGTGATCAGCGTTTGGACATGTTTGCCCTCGGAAAGTGTCTCCCTTTGAAATAGGCCTTTGAACCGAGGATGCCGGCCATGCCATGGAAGAAGCACGAGTCCCAAAGGGCGCTGTYCGGCTGGCCAGGGCGACTTGCCGACTATCCGCAGGCAAACCGCCCCGCTTCGATTGGAAAGCGAACAGCCGTTCACAATCGGGGCTTCGGCAGGTTGCAGCGCGTCAGTCGCTGTTGGATCGTCCGCTCCATGATGTAGCACGGCCTCGTTGACGTTCGGATGGCCAGGGAAGACCAAGGACCGATGGATACGACACCCCGCGAGCGGCTCGTCATCGTCGAAGATGACCCCGTCACCCGCGCGGTCATCGCGGGATATTTCATCGACCAGGGGTTTCACGTCCAGGAGGCGGAGACCATCGCCCAGGCCAGGCGGACGATCCAGCGCTTCAAGCCGGAACTGATCTTCATCGACGTCGTCTTGCCTGATGGAGACGGGTTCGAGCTGGCAAAGGAGCTTCAATCGGTTTCCGACGCCGGAATCATCTTCGTGACGCGTCGCGATGCCGACATCGATCGGATCGTCGGCCTCGAGCTTGCCGGTGACCATTATGTCAACAAGCCCGTCGACCTGCGTGACCTTCTCGCCAGAACCCGCTCCCTGCTGCGGCGCCGCAAGATCGAGCGGGACATGGCCCGGCGCAGCACCACGGCCACCTTTGGCCCCTTCATCATGGATTTTCTGCGGCGTGAGCTCGCGACGATCAATGGCGACCCCATTCGCCTGACGCGAGGCGAGTTCGACTTGCTTGCAGCTCTCGTCGAAAGCGATGGCCGCCCCTTGAGTCGCGACTATCTGATCGAGGTCGTCAGCAATCGCTATACCGATGTCGACGCGCGAAGTGTGGATGCCTTGGTCGCGCGTCTGCGGAGGAAGCTGGGACATGGTGGAAAGCCGGGCATGATCGCGACCGTCAGCGGGATCGGCTACAAGCTCGGCGTGCCAGTCGAACGCAACACCTGACGGGCCGCTCCGGCTGCCGACCTGTCCCCGAACCCGTCCAGGGTCTCCAGCGCCTCGCTACGGTCGCGGTCGAGCGCTTCGATGGCGAGGATAAGCTCCTCGCGATCGGCGACCATTGCGTCGCGCTCCAGCGCACTGGCTTGTGCGAAGACACGCCCGAGGCCGACGGCCCCGGCGGAACTCGCGAGCTGGTGAGCCAATCGGCTAAGTTCGGCCCGGTCGACAGCCCGGAGCGCCGCCCGCATCCCCTTCAGGATTTTCTCGGATACGGTCGCGAAGAGCGCCACGAGTTGCCGCGTGCGCTCGCTTCCGATCAGTCGACTCTGGGTCTGGAAGAAGCTTGCGTCGACCGGCTGGTCCACTGAGAGGGACACGACCGGACCTTGGCCGCTGCGACTGCTCCCGCGCCCTATGACCTGTAGCAGCGCTACAGAAGTAATGGGCTTAGACAGGATCGCCGTCAGCCCCGCTGCTCGCATCCGCCGCATCGTCTCCGGGGAGACATCGGCCGTCAGCGCGACGATCCGGGGTTGCGTGATGTTCGGCAGCTCGCGGACCGCAAGCGCGGTTTCGATTCCGTCGATTCCGCTCATGTGCATATCGAGCAGGACAATGTCGAAGGCGCGATTGCGCAGCGTTGCCAGGGCAGCTTCGCCCGAGGCCACGGCCTGCACTTTGTGGCCGGCCTTCCCGACCATGACCCGGGCGACCTCTCGCGTCACAGGATCATCGTCGACCACGAGCACGCGTTGCAGCTGCGCCGTCGCCATAGGCCCGGACCGCGCGGCGGCCTTGGCCGCAACCATCGGCAAACGGACAATGAAGGTGCTGCCTTGCCCGCGACCGCTGACGACGGAAATCGTGCCGCCCATCAGTTCGCTCAGCTTGCTGCAAATCGCCAACCCGAGCCCGACCCCGCCATTGCGCCGGCCCGTGTCCGGGTCGACCTGCACAAAGTCGTGGAAGATGTGGCGTTGCATCGCCGGCTCGATGCCTATGCCGGTATCGCGGACCGTGAGCGTCAATTCTGAATTTTCCGCAGATGGACAAGGCTGGAGCTCAGCGCCGAATTCGATTCCGCCACGCTCCGTGAAACTGATCGCATTGCGCAAGAGATTGATCAGAATCCGGTGGATCTTGCCGGGATCGCCGTGCAACTGCAGGCCGCCGGCTGGGGGCAGACGCAGTGTCAGGACAAGTCCCTTCTGCTCGGCGAGGGGGCGCATCAGCGCCGCGGCGGCGTTCAGGAGCGCGCCCAACTCGAAATTGCGCAGATCCAGGCTTTCGGTTCCTGCCTCCAGCCGGGACAGGTCAAGCGTCGCATTGGCCAGATCGACCAGAGCCTCGCCCGAGGTCGCCGCCATGGCGACGAGGCGGCGATCGCGTTGGCTTAGGCGACCACGGTCGAGAAGCTCCAGAACCCCGAGTACGCCCGAGAGCGGCGTGCGGATATCGTGGCCGACAACCGCCAGAAACCGGGACTTTGCCCGCGTCGCCTCTTCTGCCGCCCGTTGTCCGGCCGAAGCAAGCTCGAGAGCGGCCTCCAGGGCCGCTGTACGCTCCGTGACCTTGTCCTCCAGAACCGCGCGGCTTTCCTCGAGGCGCTGAGCCATCAGGTTGAACTGCTCGCCGAGCTGCTGCAATTCATCGCCGGTGTCGATGCTGATCCGCTCGTCCAATTCGCCTCGGCCAATCCGCGCGGCGCCGTCGCCGAGGGCCTTGATCGGGGCGACAAGTTTCCGGCTCAAGATGATGCCGGCCAGCACGGCAGCGGACAGTGCGAGGACCAGAAGCACCAGCGAGCGCAGGAGCGACGCCTTGATCGATGCGAAAGCTTCACTCTCTGGCAGGTCGATCACCACCTTCCAGTCGAGGTCCGGGACCGAAGCCATCACGGACAGCACTTTCCGGCCTTCGATATCCGTCATCGAAAGTCCTGCACCGGTCACTCCGGCCGCCTCATGCGCACTCACCAGGCTGGCAAGATTGGTGTTCCTTAGTACGAAGCGCAGATCGGGATGCGCGATCAACCGCCCGGAACCCGTGACGATATACGCGCGACCGGTCTCACCGACCTTCAGCCGGGACACCAGATCACGGATGAAGACGAGGTTGACGGTCGCCTGTGCAACCCAGTGCGGAGATGCCGCTCGCTTGAGCAGCATCATATAGGGTTCCGAGCCGCGCCGGAATTGGACATCGCTGTAATAGCTGCCCTGCGCCAGGGCGGCCTGGAAACCCTGATCAGTCGACCAGTTGACGTCGCCACCGGTTTGGTCGCGGCTGACGCGCGAAAGCGAGAGTTGCTCGCGTCCCGCCGGATCGATCTGACGTAATTCGAGAATGGCCGGAACCTGCCGCAGGAGCCGGAGGCCGTCGAGGCGGCGTTCCTCGGGTGGAGTGTTGCTCGCGCCGCTTTGGGAGATCCAGTCCAGGTGTTGCATGATCTCCGCCACGAAGGCGCCGATCCGCTGCGCTGCGGCCTGGGCCTGCTCCTGCTGAACGCGCACCACCAGCGCCCTCTGATCCGAGAAGGCGAAGAACGTTGCAATTGCCGTATTGAGCCCAAGCGCGAGGCAGATCGCGACGCCGACGAAAACCGCATATTTGCGGGTGAGAGCACCTCGCGGCCGAGAAGTCTCGCCCTGCGTCACGAAACGATCCGTGTCGCGCGAATCCGAAGCGAAAGCGGCACGCTCAATCCCAGAGATGCGGCGGCCATTTCGTTGATGACCAGTTCAAAGCTGCGCGAGAACTGCACCGGCAACTCGGCGACATTCGCACCACGCAAGATAAGGTCGCTATAGGATGCGATGAGGTCGCTCGCCTCGTCCCGCCCCCCCGTATACGACATCAGCCCGCCCTGGCGCGTGAAGGTGTCGAACGGATAGATGGCAGGAAGGYGATGCCGGGCGCTGGCCTTGGCACATTGCGCCGCGTGGCGGAACGTGAAGCTGTCGGGCAGGAACACCAGCCCGCCACCGCTGCCCTGTCCTGCGAAGTCCGCGATCGCACCCTCGATGCCGTTCGGGTCCATCACTGCCACCGGGCCAAGTGACAACCGCGCATGGGCAGCAGCCGCCCTCAGGCGCGCGAGATAGGTTTCACCTGCTGCAGGGGTCGTGCGCGGATTGAATACCACGCCGACCCTGCGTGTCTCGGGCGCAATCTCTGTCAACAATTCCAGCCATTTATCCGCCATGACCGGGTCGTTGTTGCTGAACCCCGTGGCATTGCCGTCCGGCCGCTCCAGAGAACGCACGAAGCCGCTCCCGACCGGATCGGAGGCCGTGCCGAACAGCACCGGCATCGTCCGGGTCAACGCGAGGACAGCAGCGGTTTMGGCACTCGAGCTGACGATGATGATATCGGGACTGTCCCGGACCAGCTCCGCCGCCGCTCGCGCAAGGTCGGCCTCGCTCGAGCCCGAGAATCGCGTGCCCAAGCGCAGGTTCTGGCCCTCGATCCAGCCTCGCTCGGCAAGGCGTTGTCGGATTTCCTGCAATCTCGCCTGGACGATCGGGGTGTCCAGCGGGAGGCTGATCATGACCGCGATATGCTTGAGGCGTTCGGTCGCGCGCACCGGCTGCGCAAACGCAGTGACTCCGCACGACGCCAAACCGGCCAGAAAGGAACGACGACGCATGCGGGCAAGTCGGGGCAATGTGGAGGGCAAGGGCAGCTTCGCACGCAGCGCCGAAAGCGTCGAGAGCGAGTTCCACCACTTTCAACGAGGAGTGCACGCGTCAGGAGTGCGCACGTCTTGGCGCCAGAGCCGGAAGGCGAAGCGCTCTCGCGTGGAAGCGCGAAAGAGCGTGACAGCCATTGTGTCCGACCGCCCGCGCATCGAAGACCACTGCATGGTCGCCCAGCCGCGCCCCGCGAAGCGCGTGGGGTCCGATACGTCATTGCGCACATCGGCGCCGGCCCAAGAACCAAGCCTCTGACGCCCGACCTTCGGCATCCCTCGCCGCTTCGATAGAATTGGCGCCCGCGATATCCAAGATCAGTCGAGCGAGAAACACAGACACTCGGCTTCGCGCAATAGAGGTAATCTTAACGGAACTCGCCGAATGATCCGGCAATGGTCGACCATGGCCGCAATTTTCGCCGACTAAACTTCGTTCTGGATGCGCATCATGATGTTTCCGAGCTCCATTCGACGGTACCTGCTGGCGACGATGGCGGCAGTCTGCCTGCCAGGACTCGGTACGCTCGGCTACCTCGCCTACGATGCGGTCCGCGACGTGCGCATAAACCACCGGCTTTCCGGATTGGTCGAGGCTGACCGAGCCCTGTTGCTCACCGGCAATGCGATCCGTTCCGATCGTGGCAAGGCCCAGACAAGTCTGCAGGCAAACGACGATGCTGACACGACGATCCGCGCGATCGTGGAGACATCGCGAAACCAGATCGCAACGGCCGTAGCAAAACTCGGGGCCGCTGACCTGCCCGAGCATCGGGTTCTTGCCGAGGCCATTCTGCAGGCTGAAAAGGCCATGCAGTGGCGGATCCCCGATCTCAACGGGGAGGCGGCCAAGCCCCGGGCTCAGCGTAGCCTGGCCGCGACCATGCCTTGGTATAATGCAGTCGGAAACATCGAGGCCGCACTGACGAACGCCTCCGATGCGGCGTCGCTCGCGGTTCGGCTGGCCGATCCGGCACTCGCCGAACTCCAGGGTTTCAAGGCCACCGCCTGGCGGCTGCGCTCAAGTTACGGCACGCAGTGCTCCTTGCTGCGTGCTCCGCTTGGCTCCGGCCAGGTGCTGACACCGGTGCAGTGGAAGCAGCTTGGCGAATTGCGTGGCGCAAGCAATGCAGCCCAGGCCCAACTGAGGCAGCTTGCGACGCGTGTCGGTGTTTCGCCCGACCTCGCTCGCAAAGTTGAGGTCGCGACCAGCGAAGTCGCCACCGCAAACCAGACGATGGACCAGCTCCTCGGCAAGCTCGGCCAGGGTAGCGGCGCCGTCATTGGCGCCCAGGACTGGACAACCATGTGCAATGGTCCGTTCGCCGCCATTGTTGACGCGGTAACCCAATCGCTCGACGACATGCAGGCGACCACGGCGGCACAGACCAATCATGCCCTGACCCGGCTCGCCCTGATTGGTGGTCTGCTGGTCGCGCTGCTGGGCCTCTGCGCAGCGAGCTGGCGCGGCATCCAGAAGCGCATTGCGAACCCGTTGACGGGCATGAATGAAGCCCTTGTCCGGATGCAGGATGGTGAGGTTGATAGGGCCGTTCCCGCCGCCCCCTGCCCCGACGAGGTCGGTGCTCTGAGCAATGCGCTCGAGGCCTACCGCGAGAATCTCGTCAAGGTCCGTGCTCTCGAAGAGCAGGAACGCGAAGCAGCGACAATGCGCCTGGCGCGGGCGCAATCGATGGAGGCTGTGGTTTCGGATGTCGGCGAAGTGGTGTCGGCCGCTGCGGCGGGCGACTTCTCGGCCCGGCTGGAGATCCATGACGCCGACCCGCAGATGCAGAAGCTCGTGGCCGGAATCAACGAGATCAATGCGGTGGTCGACAGCGCGACCAGCGAATTCGCCAAGGCACTGTCTGCTGTGGCCGCGGGCGATCTGACTGTGCACGTCGACGCCGATTACCGTGGCAAGTTCGCGGAACTGAAGGGCGCGATCAACGAGACAGTCGACCGCCTCTCGACGACCGTGCGCACAATCCAGACAACCTCGGCCGAGGTTGAGCTGGCCGCACGCGAGATCAACCTAGGGGCCGATGATCTCTCCAAACGGACCGAGGAACAGGCGAGTTCGCTGGAGGAAACCGCCGCGACGACGGAGGAGTTGGCGGCCTCGGTGAAGGCTTCGGCTCAGGCCTCGCGCCAGGCAGCGTCGATCGCCAATGAGGCGATGGAGACGGCACAGTCTGGCGGCGCGATCGCGACCCGGGCGGTCGACGCCATGGCCCGCATCGAGAGTGCGTCGCAAAAGATCTCCGACATCATCAGGGTCATCGACGACATCGCCTTTCAGACCAACCTCCTCGCCTTGAACGCAGCGGTGGAAGCAGCCCGCGCCGGCGATGCCGGCAAGGGCTTCGCCGTCGTCGCCAGCGAGGTCCGCACGCTCGCGCAGCGCTCCGGCGAGGCGGCAAAGGACATCTCGGCCTTGATATCCTCTTCGAACACAGAGGTCGGAGATGGCGTCAAGCTGGTGCGCCAGGCGGGCGATGCGCTGACCCGGATCCTGGGAGCGTCGCAGAAAGTAGCAGCCACGATCGCCGACATCTCCTCGGCGGCAGGAAAGCAGGCCAACGGCATCGACGAAATGAGCCAGGCTGTGGCGCATCTCGATGAAATGACCCAGCAGAATGCGGCGCTAGCCGAACAGAGTGCTGCCTCGGCAGCTTCGCTGACCGGGCGCATCGCGCAGCTCAATGATCTCGTCGCGGCATTCAAGACCGGGCCTGAGACGGCAGCTCTGGCCGATCTGCAGCCTCAGGCGCCGGCAATCAAACTCTTCACCGCGCCGCCGCCGAAGCGTGCGGGCGACAAGGTCGCGATGGCCGCGAATTCCGGGTCGGAATCGGCTCGCCTGCGCAAGCTGGCCCAGGCCGCCTTCGTTCAGGCCAAAGCTCCCCCTTCAGAGCCCGCCAGACCGGCGCCCGCCCGCAAGGTCGCCAACAGCCGGGCCGGGGATACGGGTTGGGAAGAGTTCTGAGCGCGCCAAGCCGGGGCGGCGGGGAGAGCATCACCTCAGCGTCGCAACGCGTGGAGTGCGGCCTCACTCAGAGTTGAGACGCACGCGATCAGAAAGGGATCACTCCGGCCCGAGAGCCGGGGTGAATCCAACTGTGAAACAGTATTCAGTGAGCTGACGAGGTCGATGTGCAAATTATCGAGGCTCGCACAGGCAATGATCAGGCGCTCTCGCCAACGGCCTGAAGATAGAGCTCGAGGATGGCTTCCTCTTCCTGGCGCTCGTTCAGGTCGCGCTTGCGTAGCGCGACGACCTTGCGCAGCACCTTGACGTCATAGCCATTGCCCTTGGCCTCGGCATAGACCTCCTTGATGTCGTCGGCGATCGTCTTCTTCTCTTCCTCGAGGCGCTCGATGCGCTGCACGATGCTCTTGAGCTGATCGCCCTGAACCGGATCGTCCATTCCAAAACCCTTCTCTATAGATTTGGCCGCAGGGGTTCGCCCGGATCGGGGGCCGGCGTCAAGCGCGAACCGCCCTTTGGCACAAAGTGCTCAACAGTCCTGCTGTCGCATCAGGCGATCGCGACAGCATTCAGCGCCGCAACGCAGGGCCGCACGATGCGGGCAAGGCGCAGCCCCCATTCCCGCGCGGCCTCCGGCGTCGCGATCAGGTCTTGCCGGACCTCGATCAGCGCATCAGGCAGGCCACGACGGGTGGCATGTCGGTCGATCGTGTCGCCCGGCAGGCCGCCACGATAGGGCTCATTGTCCCCGACGACGAGATCACTCTCGGCCTGGAAGGCGGCGATCAGCGGCTGGGCCAGCACCCCTGCCCGATCCCACAGCACCCCGACATGCCAGGGACGCGCCACCGCTTTCCAATAGGGTGTGAAGGAGTGCACCGAAACGATCGCCGGCGGATGACCGGCGGCGACTGCCATCTCGACGGCGTGGTCGATCGCCGCGTCATAGGGGGCGTAATAGCGGGCGATCCGCGCTGCGATGCCGGCCTCGTCGATGCGGGCATTGCCGGGCACGATCGCACCATCAGACAGGCGCATGACCAGGGTGGGATCGTCGAGCCCGCGATTGGGATCGATCAGCAGCCGCGAGAAACTGGTCAGAATGGCCGGCGCGCCGGTCGCACGCGCCATGGCGCGCACCGCCTCGGCCGCACCGATATCATAGGCGATGTGGCGCTCGAGTTGTTCGGGCGGCAACCCGAGCGACGCAAGCTCGGGCGGGATCGCGTTGGAGGCGTGATCGCACAACAACAGCATACCCGTCGCGGGATCACCGGGAATGATCTCGACCTCGCCCGGGGCGAGCATTATGGCGGAATCCGCCATCGGAAAATCGGACCGCATCGGCGCTCCAAAAAGTATGATTAGATCGGCAAATGCCTGATGACGTCCGCCGGCCAGCGACATAGAAGAGCATACAACGAAAGTCGACCAAATCGACGTGACAGCGGGTGGAAGGCGGGGTGGACTTGCAGCAGGTGAGGAACGATTCGGCTGAGGCCCTGCGCATTGCGAGGATGATTTTCGATGCCGCCGTCGACCGCGCCCGCCCGTCCGGCTGCCTTCCCGCTCACCTGCCCGAACCACCAAGGAACGGCCGCCTGATCCTGCTCGCCGCCGGCAAGGCCGCCGGCAGCATGACCGCACTCGCGGAAGCGCATTATCTCGACTCCGGCCTGTCGCCCGAGCGCCTTGTCGGCCATGCCGTCGCCCGCCATGGCTACGAGACCGCGACGCGCCATGTTCCGATGGTCGCCGCCGGCCACCCGGTGCCGGACGAAGGCAGCATTCGCAGCGCCGAACGCGCGCTCGAACTCGCCCGCTCGGCAAGCGCGGATGATCTGGTGCTGGTGCTCCTCTCCGGCGGCGGCTCGGCCAACTGGGTCGCACCCGCAGGTGACCTGACGCTGGCGGAGAAGCAGGCAGTCAACAAGGCACTGCTGCGTTCCGGCGCGCCGATCGGCGAGATGAACATCGTCCGCAAGCGGCTCTCGCGCATCAAGGGCGGCCGTCTCGCACTGGCCGCCGCCCCGGCCCGGCTCGTGACGCTCGCAATCTCGGACGTCCCCGGCGACGAGCCGACCGTGATCGCCTCGGGCCCGACCGTCCCCGATCCGAGCAGCATGGCCGATGCGCGCACCATCGTCGCGCGCTATGGGCTCGACCTGCCGCCAGCGGCGCGCGCGCTGCTTGCCGACGACGCCAGCGAAACCCCGAAGCCTGGCGACCCCGCCTTCGCCAGGAGCGTAGTCCAGATCATCGCCCGGCCTCAGGACGCGATTGCGGCGGCGGTCGCAAATGCACGGGACGCGGGATACGAGCCCATAGATCTCGGCGCCGATCTCGAAGGCGAGGCGCGCGAGGTTGCGGCCGACCATGCCGCGCTTGCCCTGCGCCTCAAGGCAGAGGCGCGGCGCGCCGCGATCATCTCCGGTGGCGAACTGACCGTGACCCTGCGCGGCAAGGGCCGCGGCGGCCCGAACCAGGAATATGCGTTGGCTCTGGCCATTGCGCTTGGCGGGGAGCCGGGCATCGTCGCGTTGTCCGGCGACACCGACGGCACCGATGGCGGCGGCGGCGAGGCGACCGACCCCGCTGGCGCGGTGATCGATGCGACAACATTGGCGCGAGCTGCGGAGCGCGGCCTCGTTCCTGCCCAATCGCTGGCCGACAACGATTCCACCGGCTTCTTCGAGGCCATTGGCGACCTGCTGCGGACGGGACCGACCTTGACCAATGTGAATGATTGCCGCGTCATCCTGATCGACCCTTAGACGATCATGACGAGCCGATTCGACCGATCTCTCTTGCGCCTCGGCCTGCTGCTGGCCTGCCTTCTCGGAAGCGCGGCTCCCGCGCTCGCCGATCTGCGGATGTGCAACACCACGGGCAGTCGCGTCGGTGTCGCCATCGGCTATCGCGATGCGCAGGGCTGGGTCACCGAAGGCTGGTGGAACATCGCGCCGCGCGGCTGCGAGACCCTGCTGCGCGGCACGCTCGCGGCAAGGTTCTACTACGTGCACGCCATCGACTACGACAAGGGTGGCGAATGGACCGGCAAATCCATCATGTGCACGCGCAACAAGGAATTTACGATCCGAGGCATCGAGGACTGCCTCGCCCGCGGATATGACCGGTCCGGCTTCTTCGAGGTCGATACCGGCGAGCAGAAGAGCTGGACCATCCAGCTGACCGATTCCACCCCCGGCGCAACGCCGCCGCGACCATGAGGACATAAGAATGAGGCGCGAACGCCGGATCAAGATCATCGCTACGCTGGGT
>NZ_JBFTZN010000096.1:0-18526 GCF_056406775.1 Allobosea sp. P1_A7 | reverse complement strand
CCACAACGGCCAACCACGACATTCAGAAAAAAACGACCCAGAGCCAGCCCCGCCCTGGCCGGATAATGATCGGAACACCGACCGGTTAAGTCTCGGAACAGTGGCCGGTTAATTATTGGAATAGCTGGCCGGTCCMGTCGGAATCCGCAAATAGGCTGTTCCGCATCGCGTCCGAGGCCCGTTTCCATGCGTAGAAAGGGCCGCCTGCTCAGCGTCGCTTTCGACGCCTTCGTTCTGGTCTGGCTCGCCGTGACCTGAGCGGGCCGAGGCCGAACGCAAGCTCACTGAGATCGCCAATGATCCACCGAGGCTCTGGTTCTGGACGCCGGCCGTCGAGAACAGCACGGTGTCCGAAGGTAGTTCCACCGAAGCCTTGCACACCGTCAAGGCGAGAGCCTTCGGCAGCTACCTACTACGCATCGATCCCGGCTTCGAGGACGGCAAGGTGAGGCGCGTCGCCGCCGAGGTGGTCTGCCATTGTGTGCCGTCATGTCTGACACGCTCACGCACCCAAGAACGCATGCCCCGCTCCAGGTGATCGTCCATTTCAGCGAAGGCGAGGCCAAGGCCCTGGCCCTGCGGCCGGCGCAATGGGATCGGAAGAAGCACGCTCGCCGCTGGCCAGGGCGCTCGCCCGCGTCAGGGAAGAGATGAACATCGCCAAGTCCGGGCACCGCAACATGACGATGCACGTCAGGCCCCATGTCTGAGACCACCACCTGACTGCAGATGCTCTTCGCGGCGTGGGGAGCGTCGCGCCCAGATGGAGCTGTCAGGCGGGAGAATTGCGAACAAAACTTCCGGAAATTGGAAACACGTTTCCGGGCCGGAAGAACACCCCACGAACGGCTCGGGAACGGCGACATGTGACCGTACTTGAGCGAAGGCCGTGGACCATGAAGGACAAGAAACTGCCGCTCGTCGTCAAGCCGATGCGGGTGAGCTGGCGGCACGGCCATCACCGCAGGGTGCGTTTCGGCAGGGGCCGCGGCGACACGCGATTGAGCATGAACGAGAGCTGGGTCGTCGCCGAGCTGAACTCGCCGGGCATCGACATCGATGCGGACTTCGATGAAGATGAGGACGAAGAGGAGGACGCCGGGCCCCAGCGTTGGCATCGTCGACCTCGATCTCCAAGACGGCTTTCTCGACGACGAACTTCGTGCGCCGGCGCTGTCGACCCGAAGGTGATGGATGCGCAAAATGAAAAGAGGCTCCGGTCAAACCGAAGCCTCCAATCGGTTTCCATAGAGCCTGCCGCAGCCGGGCTTCCTACGTAACTCTATTCACTGGGAGCGCGGCCGCCTTACGGCGGCTGGCCGAAATCAGGCGGCCTGCTTCGTAGCGGCAGCGACCACAGCGGCGGCGGCCGGAGCGGCCTTCGCGACGATGCCCTCGACCGGCTTGTAGGCGTCCTTGGCGAGAGCGGCGTAGAGCTCGCCCATCTTTGTAAGTTGGGCGACCGCGCCCTCGAATGAGGTCTTGACGTACTCGGCCTGGATCTCGAGAGCCTTGTCGAAGGTCTTCACGCCAGCGAGCTTCTCGATCACGGCGGTGCCAGCCTCGAAGGACTTCTTGGCATAGTCGGTGGCCTCCACGGCAATGGTCTGCACGCCCTTGGAGGTGGCGCCGAAGGCCTTCAGGGCTGCGTCGACGTTCTCTTTGGAAGCCTTCTGAAGGGTCTCGAACTTCTGGATCATGGTCTTCTCCTGTGCACCTTTGGTGGCGCTTTAGTGAAGGGCCGGAACGGCCCGACGTGTCGCCCCAAGCTCGTGTGAAAGAGATAACCACCGGGGACTGGTTATCGTATTGTGCGCTGCAGCATTAATGTCAAGAACATGCTGCAGCGCAGCAAACATAGGCCATCCCGATCGCGACAGTTCGGCGTCATTTCGCCCCCCCGGGCCGGCCCGGGCTTGAGGATGCCCGCTCGTTCCGGGTGTACCTGGTTGCGCAAGAGATCTCCTGGCCGGCGCTGAACCAGACGGTGTGCGCGTTTAGAGAACGACACCAGCAGTCAGTGAGTCGGTCGCCGCGTTGCAGCAGCCGAGCTTGGAATTAGCAGTCATCATTCATCCGGTCGGAAAAACCGCGTAGATGCCGGATTGCGGATGGCGCTACGGGGTCTTCTGCGCCCGGCTAGAGCTGGGGGGCGATGCCGGGGAGCCTTGGATCAGTATCGGCTTATCCGCTACCCCCGCCCCTGCCGTCGAATCGACTCAGGGCAAGGTCGTGCAATGCCCCATGGTGCTCACGAAAGGTAGGCTGGTCAAACGAAGACAAGATTAGCCAAAGCTCTTTCATGCCTCGATCCGTCGGAAGAAGCGTTTGGCTGCGTTGATCTCCGGGCCACTCGTGGCGGCAATGACCAAGCTAAAGCTTTTCGTCGCGGAAATACCGTCGGTCACCATATGCACGACGGTCGCTGCCGTCACCACATCGAGGGCCTGCACCAGCTTGGGCGCGCGGGCCTCGATGCCCGAAATTGATCCATATCAACGCGCGCCGATCCGAACGGGCGCTCTAGTCTGGACACTCCGTAAGTGTGAGCAAACGGGTCGGATCGTCGGAGGCTGGGGGGCCGGTCTGACGAACCGGCCCATCGCATCGCAATGGGGCGGGCGCCCGGCCTTCTTGCGCAGGCCCAGTTCCGGTCACTAGCCGGTCGAGGTGATAGCGGGGTGCGATGCCTGCCAATGCTCGCATGCGCCCCGCCACCGTCGGCCAGCCCGCGCCCCGTCAATGGGGACCCMTTGCCCATGCGGGCCGCTAGCCTTGAGACGGCCACGCTTCGAGCAACGCCGCATGGGCAAGGGCAACCCATCCAGGCGCAACTATTCAGCGTGCGTTTCGATGTAGCCAACGACGTGCCCTCAACTGAACTTAACTCGGGGCATTGCCGGGACGGCTGAACGCTTTCGGCTCAGAGCGGAGGCTCGCTTCCACCTCTCGGATCCGGGTCATCAAATCGGAGGTCCTCACGTTCTGCGTCGCCCTTCCCGTCGTCGCCGCCGCMCATCGGGAAAGCAGTTGACATCGGCAGGATGACGCCCTGTACGCCCCAGCCGCACAAGCAGATCGACCCCGACGCGGGGCCATCTACCAAGCGCTTCGGCCCCGGCCKGCGCAAGAATTCCAGCGAAAGATCATGTCTTGATGGCGATCGAAGAACTCTCGCTGACGATATGGCTGATCGTAACCCTTGCGATGAAGTTGGTGGTCTTCCCCGCGGTCGGGGGAAGCCTATTATAAGACCGACCAGCGTAAAAATATGGAATTATTAACCATGCTTCAGCCAACGTTGTGAAGATATCCGCTGCGAATCGGAGTTTGTTATGCGCGTTTTATTGATTGAGGACGACGCATCGATCGCGCAGAGCATCGAGATGTTTCTCACGCTGGAGAACTTCGAGGTCACCAAGTCAGCCTGCGGAGCCGATGGCCTTGCCCTCGCTCAGTCGGCGCGGTTTGACCTGATCGTTCTGGATCTCGGCTTGCCCGACATGCCTGGCATGGAGGTGCTCACGAAACTCCGAGCAACTTCCATTACAACGCCGCTGATGATCCTCTCGGGCATCAACGAGATTCAACAGAAGGTCCGTTGCCTGATTGCAGGGGCGGATGACTACGTGACAAAGCCATTCCACCGAAACGAATTTCTTGCCCGCCTGCGGACTTTGGTGCGTCGGTGTAACGGTACGGAGAACCGCACCGTCCGGGTCGGAGATCTCTGCATCGATCTGGATTCGAAAACGGTTGACGTGGCCGGGAAGCCCGTTCGTTTGACCGGCAAGGAATATGAACTCGTTGCGTTCCTGGCGAGCCGCCGTGGCTTCGCTCTGTCAAAGGAAATGATCCTCAACCACCTCTATGGTGGGATGGACGAACCTGCGCTCAAGATCGTCGACGTATTTATCTGCAAGGTGAGACAGAAGATTGCGGCCATATCGGGCAGAACCAACTACATCGGGACTGTCTGGGGACGTGGCTACATGTTGAATAATGCAGATCCTTCCCTTCAGATGGCTCCATCCGACAATGACGACACCATTGTTATCGACCGCGCCCGCTCGATTGCAATTCAGCCGCGAAATGAGCGTTGCATTTCTACCAAGCCACGGGCTAGATCCGCGATTAACGCAGGCGTTTATTTCAGGAAAAACCAAACGCGAAGAAAAATGACGATGTAATCGATCCAACGGTGATCATTGTTTCGGCTCGGACCGGATCGTTGACCGCCAGCGGCGCACTGTGGATTAATCAGCGGGTCATACTTCCGGGGAGGCTGGCCATGATTGAACGCGTGGTGTCACCGGCCTATTGGGTCCTGACCAAGGCTGCGCGGCGGTTGCTCGCTGTCATCGAGACGGAAATCGGGAGCGGCACCAGCGTGGCGCTGTCTTACGATACCTTCAGGCTGGACCACCGCTTCGGACGGCAGACGCTGTCGCCAAGTCTGACGCTGCTCGATCGTCTCGGCCTGATTGACATCGCGGTGGGGCCGCRCTTCGTCAACGTGTTCTCGCTCTCAGACCGATGGCGGAGCGTCAACGAGGACGAGGCTTTGAGGCTGACGGCACAGGCGCGTGAGTTGAAGCCGCCGCGAACGGCCCGCGAGCCGAAGCCGCAAAGGCCGGCAGCGGCGAAGGCACCGAAGCCTGTGAAGGTCGAGGCACTGCGCAAGCAACGTCAGGAGCCGTCATTGCCGCCGATGCCATGGCGCTGCGACAGCCGATAGCAGGACCGAGGGGACGACTTGCTTGTGCGCCAATCGTTTTTTTAGGCCTTGGAGGCCTGTGTAGCGTCGTGAACATCGGCCGATAGTCATTAGCGAGGCTCTGCTTGGCCTGACTGGCTATGCCAGGTTCCGTTCAATTGCGGATCGGGCGGCTTTAAAGGTTACTTCTGCGTCCGGCACAGCGCCTTGCTGCTGTTCAAGAAGGAGAAGCGCGATTTCGTAGATCTCCCTTATGTCGGCGGCTTGCAAAACGCCTTTCTGCACCAGGCAGCGCAGGAGGCCGGCCATGGTTGCGGAGGAGACGAGGTTTGCTGCGGCAATGCCATGCGGCGAGGCAAGGGACATCGCGCGCTCATTGTGTCGCTGGATGTACAGGTTCTGGTACATTGTAGCCGTCCGCTGCGTACAACGTAAGTTTGTTGCGCAACGTGCGGATGGAAATGCCGAGTAGTGAGGCCGCATGGGTGCGGTTGCCGCCGGTTTCCCGCAGCGTTGCCAGGATCAGCTGGCGTTCGACAAAGGCAACTGACAGGCCAACGAACTGATCCACGACGGCTTGAACAGCATCGAGCGCTCGCATGGTTACGGTCCTTTCCAAGCCCCCCGGCTCTAACGTACGCCTCAGAATGGCGCCCGCCGTGGTTAAGAAGTGGTARATCGGCATGGGGCGGCAAGGGTGCACGSCAGTCTTTGAGCGGCAGGGTCAAGTGCGGCCCGCTTAAAGCCGACTTTCGCCTGGCTGCGTGCCGGGCCCTGCGGGACGGTCCCCCAAGCGGGTACTTTGTGCTGCCCCTGCGCGATATGGACCCCTCACGTGCTTCGAAATAGAACTTGGCGGTTAATGCCAAGAACTTGGCTGCGGTTAATATGGATTCGCGAGCGCCTGTCACACATGGTCCCGGCCTATGAAAGTCCCCGCCCCGCGCTTCATCATTGACGACGACCTGGACGGCCCGATCATTTACAACGACCCGGATACACCGAAGCCTATGTCGAAGGCATGGCGCCTGGCTTGCTTCTTGATAAGCTCCGTGTTGTTAGGGTGCGCCTTGGTAACATTCCTCGCTGTGGCCGATGGGCCGAAGCCTGGCCTAATGTTTATTGCCGCCTTCGGCTTTGCTATCGGCGGCGGCGTTTTATTGTCCTCAGCCCTGTTCCCCAATTTTTCCCTTGCCCGTGCAAGACGCGGTGCGGCCGAGAACTGATATCGTGGCGCAAAAGCTGGCAGACATCAGCGATCGGGAGTTGGATCGCTATTCCGACCCTCGAGCGCTGGTTTCGTATGGCCTGAGCATCCGGCTGGGTTCGCCCTGGTTAATGCGCCGCGCAGGCTTGCCGGCATCGCCTCCGCTTATTGGTTCGCGTGACCCGTGGAGGTGACCTGGTGCACCGACCTCCAGCCCGGGACGCTGATTGCGCCACTCTCGGTCAGCAGGTGCAGGGCAAAGCCGGGCTGAGGCGTGCCGATAAGCCGGCCGGCCACCATGTCGCCGATCCCCTGATGCCGGATCACAACGAGCCTGCCCTCAAGTGCCGCCAGATCGCGCTCCGGCTGGTTGTCAAAATTCAGGTCACCGGCCGCGGTCGAAAACACGCCCATCGCAAAACCTCCCTGATGCGAACGCCGTAACGAACGTCCGGCGGATGCAATCCTGCTTGGGCCGAGGCTGGGAGTAAAGAAGCCGATTTCGTAAGCGACGGGACCGCGAGGGAGGTCCGTGACCGCCCCGCCACGGAACGGGCTGCCGCCGGCGGCCGCGGGGAGGTGATGGAGCGGAGCCAGGCGCTCGGGAAAAAGGCCGGCGAGTGCGTCGAGACCAGCATTGACATTAAGCGTCCAGCGCGCCCCCCTCATCCGTAGGCTCGCACCAACCACCCCTCCCCTACCTTGAGCGACATGCGGCCAGCCGTAATGACCGGCCCCCGATGCCTGACGGCGCATGCTTCACACCCGGCTGCCCGCGTCGCAACACCCTTTTGCCTCAGCCGAAATTAGTCGAGCGCTATCTACCAGCCGCACTTGCCGCTTCGACCCTTGCCGCTTCGACCTTTTGAGCGGTTAGAATCTGCTGGGCGGCAGCAGCTGCTTCTTCGTCGCGACCTTCAACATGGACCGTCGGATGGGCGAACTTGATACCAGCCTGGTCGAACGCCGTCTTGAGGCGCAGAAGCGCTTTGCGACGCACGACCGCTTGTTGGCCTGGCCGGGTCGTCATCTTGAAACGAAGCTGGATGGCATAATCGCCGAACTGCTCGACCCCCTGCATCTTCATCGGCTCGATAATGTCAGGCGCTAAGTCGGGATCTTCGGCAAGCTCCTGACCGATTTTTTTGGAGATTTTCCGCGCCTTTTCCAGATCGCTATCGTAAGTGACATTGATCATGAACTTGTCGATGACCCAGTCTCGGCTCATGTTCTGAACCGCGCCGAGTTGTCCAAACGGCACGGTGAACACTGGACCACGGTGATGGCGCAAGCGGACCGAACGGAGTGAGAATGACTCCACTGTTCCCCTGAAGCTGCCGCTTTGGATGTATTCGCCGACGCGAAATGCATCGTCGAGTAGGTAGAACATGCCGCTGATAATGTCTTTTACCAGGGATTGAGCGCCAAAACCAATGGCGACGCCCAAGACGCCGGCTCCAGCGATCAGGGGGCCGATTTCGAGCCCGAGCGCAGCAAGCGCCGTCAAGCTCGCCATCACCGCGATAACCACAAGCAGGATATTGCGGAAGATGGGCAGCAGCGTGCGAAGTCGCGCCCGACGGATGGCCTCGTCGGAACCGGAAATGATGCTCTCCGTTGGATCAGCGAGGGCGCCGTCCACGGAAACCTTGACGATTTGCCATAGAAAATCGGCCAGGAGAAGAATGACGACGCTTGCCAGCGCACCGCGCAGCAGGCGCATCGGCAGGCTGTCCTGGCTCGTAAGACCGACCAGGTCAACCTGCCAAATATGAGCGAGCCAAAGCGTAGCGGCGCTGAGAATGATCAGCCGCACCCCGCGCTCAAGGCACACCTCAAGGATATTGTGCCTGATCGGCACCAGCCCACCGGTCTCGGTCGGCCTCAGGAGGTGACTGACTGCGTTCCTTCCAATGGAGATGGCTTTGGGCAGCAGAAGCACGAAAACGGCAATCCAGAACATGCCCAGAAGGCCGGAAACCCAGAGAAGCCACAAGACCACAGCATAAGCTGACATGGCGACGCTCTTCGCAATTCTGCCGGATCCAGCCGTGGAGCTGCTATCGCCTTCCGGTCTGTTCCAAATGGCTTCCAGACCAATTGTCAGAAGGCCAAGTCCGAGGAGATAAGCTGCCGCGAAACGGAAATCTCGAGGAAAGCCCAGATCGATCAGAATGCCAACAATCGACCACCCAAATGCGAAGTAGCTGACAAACAAGCCAATGCGCCGCCGCCAGTAGATGGCGTCCTTCCGCTTTACTGGAACTATCTGGTGATCCGACCAGGCGCCGTGCGTGTTCCGCGGTGGAAACAAAGCGAAATCCAGCAAAGACCGAGTAGCCCGCGTGACGAGCACGGCCACGAGAAGGGCGAGCATGATCTGCTTCAGGATCGGTGGCCATGCGAACAGCAGGAACGCGCCGAGGCTGCCTGCAGCGAAGATTGCGATTCCGGCAACCAGGGTGGCCAGGCGCAATCCCGCGGTGCGGAATCGTTCCTCAACGGAAAGGACGGGTTTCCTCTCTAGCAAGGCGCGGTAGCGGGCGCTCATGCGGCGATACAATTGCTCGGAACCGACACCGAGAGTGAGAAAGGTCGAAATCATCAGAGCAAGCCGGGCAGCGCTTGTCGTTGCCAGCTCATTTTTCAATAAGCCGGCGGCCCGCGCGAGTTGCGTCGGCAACTGAGGGACTGCGGCGGCGATGGAACCGATATGGTTGCGTACGCTGGTGAGCCGTGTCGCAAGTCGGCTGGATAGGGGCGGCTCGGGAGTTGCTATTTCTGTGGGCAGTGCGGCTGGACTGGCCTCGCCGGATTGCTGGATCCAGCGTCGCACGCTCGGCTCATCGAGCAGGCGCAACAATTCCTTGGCCTGTGGTGGAGGGCTTTCTCCTTGCCCCTGTGCACGGGCGCCAGATATTCCCCAGGTGGCAAGGACGCACCAAATTAATATCAGAAAGCTGCGCATCTACCCCCCAAGGCAAAGCTGATCAAAGAGTTCAATTCCACCGGATAAGTAGACCGGTGGTGGGCAATTCTGCACTAGAATCGCTGTTAGCAGATCGGCGTGCTACTGGGCAGATGCAACGCGAAACGGTCAGCCGAATGGAATGCCGGTTCGCATATACCCTGACGGATGTCTTATTGTTTTAGCATCATTACCGCGACACCCGCGGCGCGCTGTTGGGTTGGCGCGGAGGTCACGCACGATCCGGACACAGACAAGTAAACTTGCGCGGAACGGCTGGGCCAACCAACGCCCTAGCTTTGCGAAAGGCCAAGGCAGGATCTTCGGCGCAATGCGTCGATAACAGGACATTTCTATCGTGTCGGGAGCGCCGCATAATAGGCAGAGAGCGCAGCGATTTCGGCTGTCGTCATCGCACGCGCCATATAGCGCATCTCCTTGTGCTGACGCTTTCCCGACCGGAACGCCATTATCTGATTGAAGAGGTAGCGTTCATTCTGCCCGGCCAAGTGAGGGACTTCGCTATCCCGTGCGATGCCGTCGTCGCCATGACATGCAGCGCATTGCTCCACCGCGGAGCGCTTTGGTTCGGCGAGTGCTGGAGCGGCGACCAACGCCATTGCCAAGGTCAGTCGAAGAATCACTCTCCTGGCTCCCCGCTCGTTCCATCCGCCGAACCGGCCGCGATGAGATGCTCGGCAGTCGCAATCGCTCGAGTCCGCGCTTCCGGCCAGACCATCGCAGCGAGCAGCGCCGGCACCCACGGCGGCACAGGCAACTCATCATTCAGCCACTCGTGCACACGCTTGATCCGGCCGCCGCAGAACAGTCCCGCGAACCGCTCCGGGCTCAAATCGACCTCATTCAGCCCGAACTGGAACTGAGCACCATCGATATGTGCAGCCTTGGTTTTGGAGAGCTGGATTTGCAGCTTGCGCGCCATGTCAGTGCTTGCCCCTCGTGCCGTCCGTACGCTTCGCCCGCCCACATTTTCGGGAATGAATTCTATGCCCCAAAGAAGCAGCACCATGCAGGCCGGGTCCATCCGGGCATAGCTCTCGCACCCCACGAGGGGAAGTTGGTAGCGCCGCAGATCTTCTGGCCCTGCCCGGTTGGAGAGCGCCGAGAAACATGGCGAACTCGTAGACCTGCCGAACGTCGTCGCGCTGTGCTCACCGAACCCGCGGATGGTCATCCCGTCCATCATCCGCTGGCGCTGCGGACGGGCGGCAAGCCCGGGCATGTGGCTCTCCAAAGATCAGGGGGAAACGACCCCACAATCCTCGGTTGCAACGCCCTCACGCGAGAGCGGGTTGGTCCACTGGTGCTATCCGGAGAGGCACTCCTGGCGATCACTGTACCCGCCTTGGTTCGTGGGCGAAGGCGCTAAGGCCGAGCCATTGTTGCATCGAGCTGGCAAGCGTCGGATTGCCGTCGATCTCCAGCTGTCCGCAGTCCGACTCCTTCTTGATCGTCGTCAGTCCCATCCAGATCGCCGTCATTGTTCGCAAGGAACTCGTGACGAGGAGATCTAACTGATGACCGGGATCGAAATTGCAGAGGTCGACCGTTCCGCCGTCCACCACCAACCACCAGCTCTTTTGCGCCCCTGGCAGCTCTGGGTACAGAAACTGTATCGTGTAGCGGCGTTCAGGCAATAGCTTGGCGTTGAGGCTCCGTCGCATGTCCCACATCAGGAGCGACGGGTCGAGGTTCTTCAATGAGAGCCGCGACTCCATCCAGCGCTGTGCCCAGTTGCCGAGGCCCATGTTCAAAGATCTCAGTTCCTCGCCCGCCTCAGACAAGTGATACTCAACCGAGCCGTTTGCTTTGCGCAACACGGTGATCACCTGGGCTCGCTCCAGCTCCTTCAGGCGCTTGGACAGCAGCGCCGGCGACATTCTCGGCACGCCGCGCCGTAGGTCATTGAACCGGGTGCAGCCGCAAAGGAGTTCGCGCACCACCAATGTCGTCCAGCGACTGCACAGGATCTCCGACGCCATCGACACCGGGCAGAATTGGCCATAGCCGCCGCGCTCGTCCATTTCGAACCCCGCTGTTCTCCTGGCGAATGGTACCAAAGCAGCTTCATCCAAAAAGCGACACCAGTACAGTTGCTGAACTGGACCCTCACGGCTTCAACTCCGATCCTTCAGCGTCACAGGAACGGAGGGCGCCGTGCCGACGAACGTCGCTTCGAAAGTTCAAGCCATCTCAGCTATCGAAAACTCCGGCGTTTGCGCCGACGGTATCGTGGAAACCGCGCACCATCTTTCGCGGAAGCTCGCCGAACGCGCGGCCGAAGTCGACCAGAACGACAGTTTTGTCGGCGAGAACTACACCCTGCTGAAGGAGGCTGGTCTGGTGGAAGCAGGCGTCCCTCGGGAACTCGGCGGCCGCGGCGCCGAAATATCCGAGCTCGCCGAGATGCTGCGCGTGCTCGCGCGTGCGTGCGGTTCCACCGCACTCGCCTTTTCCATGCACACGCATCAGGTCGCCATACCTGCCTGGCGCTGGCGTCACCAGAAGGTGGCCGCCGTCGAGCCTCTCTTGAAGAGGGTCGCGAATGAGAAAATTATCCTTCTCTCGTCAGGCGGCTCGGACTGGATCGGCGGCTCGGGGAAGGCTGTGAAGGTCGCCGACGGCTACCGGATCACGGCCCGGAAGGTCTTCACCTCCGGCGCCGAGGCCGGCGACATTCTAATGACCGGCGCGATTCACGAGGGGGAAGATGGCAGTCGCTCTGTCATTCATTTCGGCGCGCCGATGAACTCCGCTGCTGTAAGCATTGAGAACACTTGGCGCACGCTTGGGATGCGCGGCACTGCCTCGAACGACGTCGTGATCGACAACCTCTTCATTCCCGACGCGAACGTCGCCTTCTCGCGCAAGGCCGGCGAGTGGCATCCGGTCTTCCAGACGATCGCAACGATTGCCTTCCCGCTGATCTACGCCGTCTATCTCGGAGTTGCAGAAAGCGCCCGCGATCTCGCCGTCGAGAGCGCGAAGGAGAAGCCAGCACCGGACCTATCCCTCGCTGGCCGCATGGACACCGAATTGCGCGCCGCGCAGCTGGCGCACCGTTGGATGCTTGACACGGTCGCGCGCAACGCCCCGTCCGCCGAGACGGTGAATGAAGTCATGATAGGGCGCAATCTTGTCGCCCGGCATGCGATCGCAACCGTCGACCTGGCGATGGAGCTAGCGGGCGGTGCATCGTTCTATCGTGTGAGAGGACTCGAACGCCGCTTTCGCGACATACAGGGCGCACGCTTTCACCCTCTCCAGGCCGGTCCTCAGGCTCGCTATGCCGGAGCGATAGCATTAGGCCTGCGGACAGAGGCGATTTTCTGACGGATTAGACGCTGAAGAGGCGCCCTGAATACCATACCGGACCAGAACGCACTGAGCGGAAGCGGCTTCTCAAGCTTCCGTTAAATGCAGGGGCCGCCTGCGCGCGTTCGAATCGCCGCTGCCCTTCCCGACGCCGCTGGATCAAAAGCTCGGCGGGACTGGCCAAGGCGAAGGTGCGCGGCCGCCCCAAGGTCGATGCCGCGTTCACTCTGGCGCGGGCCGTTTACAACCTGATCCGCCTGCCCAAGCTTCTGGCGGCCCCGGCATGATCAAGGGCAAGTGGCGGATCGTCGAGATGGCTGTGTGGGATACCGTTCCTCGACATGATGGAGCCGGCCTACATCCTCTTCGCAGGCATGACAGGCGGCGAGTTCGCCTTCGGCTGCGTCACCGGCCAGCTTCGCTGCCGCGAGATCGGTCCGCTCGTTATGATACTGCCGAGATGGCATCCTGCGCCAGATTAATTGCACACCACTGTGAAAAAACCCCGTAGAGGCCGTTGCGGAGCCTCTACGGGGGTTCCCCAGCCGGAAACGTAACCCATGGGAGAGCTGGGTTATCGGGAAGCCTTGGAGGGCTCCTGCCGTCGAAGCGTCTCAGGGGAGGTGGCGCAATGCCCCATGGTGCTCACGAAAGGCAGTTTCGTCAAGTACGGACAAGATTAGCCAACGCTAATTCGTGCCTGGCTCCGTCGGAAGAAACATTTGGCTGCGTTGATCTCAGGGCCACGCGTGGCGGCGATGAAGAGGCTCAGGCTTTTCGTCGCGGAAATACCGTCGGTCATCATGTGCGCGACGGTCGCGGCCGTGACCTCATCGAGCGCCCTGCACCAGCCTGGCGGCGCGGTCTCGATGGCGTCATGAGCGCGCATCGCTTCGAGGGCGGCCTCCACCGGCTCGGTCGCAATTCCGGAAATTGGACGGGAAGAGCGGCGCCCGTGGGCCCAGACCAGGCAGCGAGCGTTTCGAATTGCTCGGCAATTGACGGGCCCGGCTTGTAGGCAAATCTCGCCGGTCTTTTGCGCATCATGTGGACCACCTCGATGCCGGACAGGATCGCCTCGGCGCTCCCCACCAAGCCGAGCAATGGAACGGATGCGGCGCTTGATGCGCCGATGATCCCGTTCGATCCGATTGTTGAGGTATCGGCTCTTGAGGAAATGCGGAGTGAGGAAGGCGCTTCGACAGATCAGCTGCTACCTGCCGACAGAAAGGCCGATAGCTGCGCTCGCCCCGCCGGATCTTCCCGCTTCGCCTGCGTCCTGCACATCAGCCACAAGCGGCAGCCACCTCCTCCGACGCCCCCATGGCGCCGTCGAGATGCGAATATGCGAGCTGGCGGAGATGGTGGGGTGCAAGTGAGCCGTCCCAGTGGATCGAATTGCTCTCAATCATTTTGTCGAGCGTTAATCTGTTGGCATCAGCATGCTCGCCATGAGCGATTACCGTAAATGCCGAGCCTTCTTGGTTGAGGCGTTCCTCGCCCTTGATAACGATAGTCTCGAAGACGAGCGGCTGTGCCGCGCCATCGAACTTCTGCTTGATGCGGTGGCCCTCACTGAACGGGATGCGCGGCCGTCGAATATCGTGCGACTTCTGCCTCGATCGAACGTTTCAAAGACACTTCAGGCTCGAATGCCGGGAACGTAACGACTCGCACATCAGGAATCGTAGCTGCCGGCTCGTGCTGCGAGACGACCGTCCGGACTGGCACCCTGGACGGCCTTCAGGTCGGGGGCGGGAATGAGGCGGCAGGAGTAACAGGCTGCCGACGCGGTATCGCAATACTCAAACTCACAAGCTTACGACGGTGAGGCCCCCGAGAAGGTAATTTGCGCGGTCACGGCTTTTTCAGGAGAACCGTGTTCACCCAGCCCCAAGGCTGCTCATCCCCGACCTCTATCCATCTTCCGTCTCGTCTGAAAACGCTGACGATCGCTCCTTTCGGCGCGACCCGCAGGGATGCAGAGGATCGCACAGGTCCTGATCGGACGTTGGCATGCTGGAGGAGAACGAGCCGCTCACGTGGCTGAGCTTGATTCGTCGAGAGGGCTCCGACCTGTGGAGCCGTAGCGACAGGCCTCACTGGCGCGACCGAGATTTGGGTTGAGGGGAGGCCGGCTATGCGCGCTTCCGCCGGGTTCGAGCGGAGGGCGGCGATGATCGGGGGCGAGGTCGGAGGCTGTTGGCGCCACGAAGACGCCAAAATGGGTGCGACAGCGAGCGCGACAGGAATGAGGATGAGTTCATAAGCGCCGCTGACCCGTTGGAGTTCTGGCAGGGGTTTCTCGAACTCCGGGGCGGGTGTAGATCGCATCGCAGGCGGCGGAGCGTCGCCGGGTTGTGAATTAGCGGCCTGACGGATCAGGGCCGATTTGAAAGCCGCGAGCGCATCGGCAAACCGAAATGCCGCTTCGCAGTTGCTTGCCAAAAATACCTCATGGAGCCCCTTTCCGCTGGTGATGGTGATCTGGCCATATTTGGCGATCGGAAGCTGGTCGTTGAGCCGTCCATCGGGTGATCGATCCTTGCTGGAATTGGCCGATACATGGTCGATCACCTGCGTGTCCGCGGGAACGGCTTCACTTTCGATGAACGGGACATCTGTCGCTTCGACAAAGACGTCACGGAAATCGATCACGGCGTAATCGCTGGCGCCTTTTGAGCGCATCAGGACGAAGCCGCCGAAGATATCGAGATTGTCTCCGTTTGCGTTCTCGAGGCGGACCCCAGGAGAGCCTGAGATAATTCCATCCAAGATGGGATGCAGCCGAACCTGGTATCGTGTGACGGCCGACGAAGAAGTGGGTCTCTCCTTGGCCCGTTCGTCCTCGCTCGACGAGGCTACGTCCCAGAGATAGTCGGAGCGAGCCAAGGCAGCATGGGAGTACTCCACTTCGACCCAAGTGCTCCAGGCATCCTCATCGAGTTCGATCTCAATCCTGATTTCGCTGGCAGAGAGCGCAGACAGCACTTTCCTGGCTTCGATCTCCGTCTCTTCAAAGGCCCAGCGGAGCTTTGGGATTGATGACTTCGGGAACCATCTGAGCGGGGGTTGTTCGCGCCGGCATAACTTCCTCCAGGCCGACTTGCGGCTTCTGAGCGCTGCCCGGTAATCCGATTGGAGGGCCGCCTTCTGATGAGCCGCATCATTGATCAAGTCCTTTAGGCCCTGAAGATCCGAACTTGTCAGCTGCGCGCCCCCCTTGCTGTGTATCTCGCGGGGACGTTGGAACTCGGACGGTCGGGCTTCGAGTGTCAGGGAACTGTCGAGAGGTCCGGTGGTGGTCCCGCGTACAGCCGCGGAAACGCTGATGCCGGTTTTGCTGAAGGTCAGCCGAACACCAGGAAACGTACGCACTGAATGACCGAAGCGGAACCTCATAGGTGAGCGCCCCAACAAAACGTGACTGGCAGGTTACGGTATCAGGCGGCGCTGGTCAGTTCACGACGCCGACATCTCGCAACTCAACACCATGGGTTGAGGAGCCGAGGCGAAGATCGCGATGTCGACACTGTTCCCGAGACAATGTCGGAGGCGGACTACGGAGCGGTTGGCACCAGCGTCGAGGCGCACGCCAAGCCGCATGGCTGGCATCATGGCCAGTCGCATCACGCCATGTATCGCTATGGCCTCCGCCGCCATTATGGCTGGAATCGCGGCCATCACCGCGGCTGGTACAAGCATCACCGTCACCACGCCAACTACGGCGGCTGTCGGATAGCGGCCACGCATTTGCCGCAGCACTCGGTTTCCAAGAAGGCCTGAAGCCCCGCCGGCTGAAGACGGCCTACGTCCCTGCGCATTGCTCGCTGGAGCGCTAGGGCCATCCCCAACAACGGGCGGCCTACTGCCCCCACGTCGCGTGCTGACTTGCCCCAGACATGCGCGAGGCCAGCCCTTCTGCGGCCGGGCGTGGGATGGGTGCCGGCTGGGCCTCAATCCCGCCSTGGTGAAYCGTCAGTCCYTGGCCYTCTCGTTGCGCGCCAYYCTCTTACGAAGCTCGTCGGGGCTKACAYCSACGCCGTCCCAGACATGSCCGTCACGSATTTCGGCAATGTATCGCGCGACAATCTGCTTCGCCTYTTCGGGGGTTTCGGCGASATTGGTAATGACGCGGTGGTTGGCATTGTCGCGAGCCGCAAAATGCCGAGACACACTCCCGTCAGGATAGGTCACAGGCGTGATCACAAACGGCGCATCCATCCAGTGACCCGGCGCGCTCATCCAGATCGGAACGTCGCCCGATGTCATGCCCCTGAACTGGTGCCAGACCAGTTGCCAGTCAGGAAAACCGCTCATGTCAGTGTGTTCCTCGATCCTTGACCGCGCTCCTTGTCCGTGAGGATGTTGCACAGGATCGCCGGATCCGAAAATCAAAAACAGCCGCCAGAGCCGCGCTAGCCGCACGGCATCAGATGGTGCAACGAGCAGGACGTAGAGGATCGTCCGTGGGCGCGTCGGCTGCGCAATTTGGCCCAACTCCACGAACCGCGATGGCGTCGCGCCAGTCGATCCACTAACAATGTCGGATCGCCCCGCGGAAGCGGGTGACTATCAAACGCGCGATATCGACCTCTTCAAGCTTCTCTCTCCGCATGTCTGCCGCGCGCTTTAAGGCGGACCTCCGCGAAATGCGTGGCCTCAGCGTCGGCGGCTTGTTATTTTCGGCCAATTCTTTGCTCGCTCCAGCCTGAGTGGGTTTGGCCCCGAACATGGAAATGGGAGTTCGGCGGCTTTGCCACACGATCTGACCTCCCTCCCAACGACGCTAGCGGGTATCTCGCGCCTTGCCATAACGCGTCTTGCCTGCGCCGGCATACCGGTTGCGCCTCTCCTGAACGACGTCGGTCTGACCGAGGACATGCTCGCCGATGGCGATCAAAGAGTGCCTGCCCGGCGTCAGGTCGCATTCCTGGAGCGGGCCGGGACCGCGCTGGGAGATGACTGCCTGGGCTTCACCCTGGCGCAGGAGTTCGAGCCCCGAGCTCTCGGGTTGCTGTTTTATGTGATGGCGTCGTCGCAAACGCTTGGCGCAGCACTGCAACGAATTGCCCGGTATAGCTCGATCACCAATGAAGCATTGGTCTTCAGCGTTGCCGAGGCAAGTGAGTTCACCATCACTCTGAACTATGCCGGACTTCCTCGGCATTCCGATCGGCACCAGGCCGAGTTCTGCATTTTTGGAGCAATCCGGATCTGCCGCATCCTGATAGGCGCAAACCTCGTCCCTCAACACGTCTCGATCGCGCATCACCGATCGGGCGATACCTCTGCGATGTCGCGGTTTGCCGGAACGAAGGTGGAGTTCGGCGCCGAGACCGATGCCATCGTTTTGCACGCTGACGCGCGCGAGCGCCCTCTCATTAATGCCGACCCTTACCTCAATGATCTCCTGCTGGATTATTGCGAGGCGGCGTTGTCGTCCCGCACAACCAATGCCAGCCCTCTGCGGGTGAGCGTCGAGAATGCGATTGCGCCGCTGCTGCCTCATGGCAAGGTTCGCGCCGAGGTCATCGCCCGCCAGCTTGGATTAAGCGAACGAACACTGGCGCGGAGGCTCGCCGAGGAGGGCCTGAGCTTCTCGGAAATCCTCCAGCAGCTGCGGCGCGACCTAGCCGTGCGCTATCTCAACGATCGCGACCACCATGTCTCCAAGGTCGCCTGGCTATTGGGGTTCCAAGAGGTCAGCGCGTTCTCGCATGCGTTCAAGCAATGGACAGGTGTGGCGCCAAGCCAGATGCGTATGGCCGGCGTTCAGGCTTGATTGATATCGCTTCGCCGGGGCGGACGCTCGTTCCTAAGCACTCCTGCGACGAGACCCAATGGGACTGAATGGCGCTCACGACGAAGTCCCATCGCCGAGATCCTGGTCAAGCATGGACAGGATCATGCCTTGCCCCTCCGAAAGACGCGCCTGGCTGCGTTGATCTCCGGTCCGCCCGTGGCGGCAACGACGAGGCGAAGGCTTTCCCTCGCGGAGAGGCTGGGGTGCAGCAGATGGGCGACCGCCGCGACCTCACCTCATCAAGCGCCCGCGCCATCCTAGCTAGCGTCAGCGGGCCGGTTCTGTTGCAAACTCTTCAGTTACGGAGGTTAGGGCATCACCTTCCAGCCGTTGGCAGGAGGACTTCAGATGTTCAAGGGCCGTCATTTCGACCGATCGGTGATCCTGCTGTGTGTTCGCTGGTATCTGGCCTACGGCCTGAGCCTGCGCGACCTGAAGGAGATGATGGCCGAGCGCGGCATCAGCATCGACCATTCCACGATCCACCGCTGG